>NZ_JBIYSM020000047.1:0-27135 GCF_044759095.2 Brevibacillus soli | reverse complement strand
CTTCGCCAGCCGTAGTAGCAGTATTGACAATATTTTCATTCATCAGTGATGCCGTGAACGCGGCATGGAAGTCTTATATACCAAAAAGAGCCGGCAGTTGCCGGCTTCAGTTTGTTGAGAAACCAATGGTTTGCTAGAGGGACCGATTCCTCCAGCTACCCGCGAGCTGTGACGACCTGCAAGCGTAGGGACGTGGGCGCGGGGATAAAGCAGCGCCACCCCTGAGAAAACTTCGTAGTGACGCGGCTTTGGAGATGCCCCCGCGAATCGTCGCGGAGCGGACAGTGACACATCCCTGTGGGGAGGATACGGGCCCCGCCGAACGCGAGCATTCGCTTCCGTTCGGTGGGTAAAGCGCCGAGCGGAGCGGAGAAATCGGACCCGATAGACACCAATACCTTTTTCGACAGTCTCGAGCCGGCAGTTGCCGGCTTCTTGACATGCAAAACTACCGCCCGCTCTTCAGCTCGGTCCAGTAGCGGTCGTACTGCTGCAGCGTCTCGCCGACATCAACGAGCCACTCGGCGCGGGCGACGTCCTGTTTGTCCAGGAAGATCATTTTGTTGGAGCGGTACTCTTCACTGTGAAGCGGGTAAGCCTGCTCGTTCGGATTGCTGTAGCCAATGGACTCGTAGTTTTTTACACTGACTTCCGGCTCCAGCAGATAGTTGATGAACTTCTCGGCCAGGTCCTTGTGTTTTGCTCCTTTGGGAATGGCAAGCGTGTCGGCCCAGATTGTTGCCCCTTCCTTCGGCACGATGTACTCAACGTCCGGATTTTCCGCGTGGATGAAGGCGGCATCCCCCGACCAGACAGTCCCGATCCAGGCCTCTTCCGCGATCATCTTTTGCTTGATATTGTCCGTATCAAAAGCGATGACGTTGGGCAGCAACCCCTTCAGATCAGCAAACGCCTTTTCCAGCTCCGCCTTGTTCTGGGTGCTGTTGGAATACCCGTTTTTGATCAAGGACATGCCCATCACTTCACGAGGATCGTTCAGCAGAATGACACGCCCCTTGTACTTTGGATTCCATAGGTCCTGCCAACTTTGGATCGGTTCTTTTACATACTTTTTGTTGTAGGCGATTCCCGTTACGCCCCAGGTGTACACGATGGAGTGCTTGTTTCCTGGGTCAAATGGCGGTGTCTGGAAGGTAGAGACGATGTTTTTCAGATTGGGAATGTTCTCTTTGCCGAGCTCTTCCAACAATCCCAGCTGAATCATGGTGGCGACCATGTAATCGGACGGCTGAATCAAATCGTAAGCGGAAGCGCCCGCCTGGATTTTCGCCAGCATCTCTTCGTTGCTGGAGTAGACGTCGTAGTTTACTTTGACGTTGTACTTCTTTTCAAAGTCAGCGATGACCTCCTGATCAAAGTTGTCCGCCCAGCTGTAAATGTTCAATACCTGCTCTTCCTGCGAACAACCGGCTGAGGCAAGTACGAACACAGCGGTCAACGCGCACCCAAGAAAAAAGGGAAATCGTTTCATCATCGGTTTGCCTCCTGTCTGTTACAAGTCTGGCGTAAAACGAGAGTCTTTGCGCCGGAACAGCTCCGCCGCGATGACAAGCAGCACGGTGCAGACGATCATGAGCGTGGATAACGCGTTCACTTCCGGTGAGACGCCCCGTTTCACCAACCCATAAATATAAAGCGGAAGGGTTGTGGAGTTGGGACCCGCCACAAAAAACGAAACGACAAAATCGTCCAGCGACATCGTGAAGGTGAGCAGAAGACTGGCCACAATACTCGGTGTCAGAAGCGGCAGCGTGACGTATCGGAGCGTTTTCCATGTGGATGCCCCCAAATCCTGAGCCGCTTCCTCCAGCTCGATTCCCATGTCGGCCAGTCTGGCGGATACGAGAACCACGACAAAAGGGATGCTGAACGTGACATGGGCGAGGATGATCGTCGCTTTGCCGAGCGTAAGATGGAGCTGGCTGAACAGCGCCAGAAGCGACAGTCCCATCAAGATGTCCGGGATGATGATCGGCAGATAAATGAGCCCGTTCAGAAGCTCACGCCAACGTCTGCCGTAGTGCTTCAAGGCGATGGCGGCGGCCGTTCCCAGCACGGTAGCCAGCACGCTGCTGATACCCGCAATCGTCAGGCTGTTGCCAAGCGCCTCCAGAACCTGCCGGTTGTCAAACAACGACAGGTACCACTTCCACGTAAAGCCGCTCCAGACGGCATTGATCCGCGATTGATTGAAGGAGTATAACATCAGGACACCAATCGGCAGGTAGAGAAACAGCAGCACGCCCCAGGAAAATCCGCTGAGAAGCCTGTATCTGCCTGCTTTCATACCGCCCCCTCCTCCCTGCCGGGCAAACGCGTCGCTCGGAAGTACAGGTAGATCAGCAGCATGGACAACAGAATCAGCACGATGGACAAAGCGGAGCCAAACGGCCAGTCACGTGCGGAAAGGAACTGATTCTGAATAACGTTGCCGATCAGCGCCGACTTCGCCCCGCCCATGACGTCCGGGACGACAAACATGCCGATGGACGAGACAAACACCAGGATGGAACCAGTGACGACACCCGTGTGAGTGAGCGGCAGGGTGACATGCCAAAACGCTTTGAGCGGCGTGGCTCCCAGATCGTACGCTGCTTCCAGTTTGCGCCGGTCCATCTGCTCCAGCGACACGTAGACGGGAAGCACCATGAACGGCAGCAGCGTGTACACCATGCCAAGCAGCACAGAACCGTTGTTGTACAGGAGCGGCAGCGGCTCGTCGATCCAGCCCAGTGACAGCAGGAGCGTATTTACCACCCCCTGCGATCGCAGGATGATCACCCAGGCGTAGGAGCGCACCAAAAAGTTGATCCAGAACGGAATCATCACCAGCAGCAGCCAGATTTGCTGTGCCGAACGTTCCAACCGGGATATGTAATAGGCCAGCGGATAGCCCAGCAAAAGCGACATGGCCGTGGTAACAAACGCCAAAGCCAGCGTGTCGAAAAAGATCCCCGCGTACAGGGGATCAAAGACGCGGCCGTAATTGCCGAGCGTAAACTGGTAGATCACCTGTCCATACTGTCCCCTTTTGGAAAACGAGAGCAGGACGATCAGCAGCATGGGAAAAATGAATAACACGCCCAGCCACAGGAGAGCGGGCAGCGCCAGGAGTCTGATCCGTTTCAACAAGGGAGCATCACCTCGTCCTGCTTCGCCCAGAATACGGACACCTGGTCTCCCGCCTGCCACTGCTGCCGGTCGTTGGCGTACTCGTGGGCCAGCACAACCGTGTCGTCACGATTCAGCCGGATAAAGACTTTTCGCAGGTTCCCCATAAACACCACGTCGGTAATCTGCCCTGTTCGATACGATTTCGTCCGATCCGCATCGATCCGGGAGAGTCGTATCTTTTCCGGACGTACCGCCAAGCAGACATCGCCCTGACGGAAGATGTTGTTTTCGCCGATAAACGTGGCCACAAACAGTGTTTGCGGACGATTGTAGATCTCAAAAGGCGTGCCAATCTGTTCGATCCGCCCTTTGTTCATCACCGCGATACGATCTGACATCGCCATCGCTTCTTCCTGGTCGTGCGTCACATAGACAAACGTGATACATAAGTTCTTCTGAAGATTTTTCAACTCCAACTGCAGATGCTTGCGCAGCTGGTAATCGAGCGCTCCCAACGGCTCGTCCAGGAGCAGTACCTTCGGATTGTTGACGATTGCCCGGGCGATGGCGACCCGCTGCTGCTGTCCGCCAGAGAGCTGTTTCGGGGAGCGCTTGCGAAGATCGTCCAGCCGGGTGTACTGCAGCACCTCTTCCAACCGGCGTTTTTGCTCCGCTGCGGGAACATTCTTCATCTTCAGTCCGAACAGGATGTTTTCTTCCACCGTCATGTGGGGAAACAGCGCGTACTGCTGGAAGACCATGTTCATGTCCCGGCGGTAAGGAGGCATTTTGCCGATTGGCGTTCCCTGCAGGTAGATCTCTCCTCCAGTCGGCTGCTCAAAACCGGCTATCATGCGGAGCAGTGTGGTTTTGCCGCAGCCGCTGGGACCGAGCAGGGTGAGAAACTCTCCCTCCCGGATGTCCAGCGAAAACGGCGGAACCACGACCTGACCGGAAAAATGCTTTTCAATTTCCTGTAAAGAAATGATCGTTTTCATCGAACCGCACTCACCATTTAGCAAGGTATTTTTCAGCAAATTGGGCGAATTTCGCCAATTCTAGGTAAATATAACGTGCATGGTCGGTTTTGTAAAGGAAAAAGCCGGGCGCATGCGGCACCCGACTTTATCGAACGATCTACGATTCCAACCTAAAAAGGTTCCAAAAAACGGTAGATCCTGCCAATCACTCGTTTTTTTAATGGCTTAAGTTGGCGGAGCCTCCCTGGTCAAGCCGATCCTACCTGATCACCATTTTACTGTAGGCTTGATGCTGCTTCGTTAGACTGCCGATGTACTGGCAGAAGGGGCAGCAGCGGACAAGCATGGTTAATTTCGACCGTGCATGGTTTCCCATTCGTCCCAGGGGACGACGCCGAGCTCCGGCTTTGCCTCATCCGGCAAGGTGGCAATAAATTCAAGTGAGTTGCCGTCCGGATCCCGGAAGTAAATCGCCACAGCAGGCATCCAGCCGAACACCAGCGGTTTTTCCGTTCCGTCATCCAGATGGTTGCGAACGTGCAAACCGCGTTCTTTCAGATAGGAAACGGCCTGCTTCATATCGTCCGGGGAGATGCGGAAGGCAAAGTGACGTTTTTCCCACTGATCCGGGGATACCTCCCAGACGCCCAGCATCGATTCATTATGCCCGCCGATGAAGTAAAACTTTGCCCGCCGTCTCTCTTCATGATAGTAGCAGGGCAGGCCAAGGATGTTTCCATAAAAGTCTGCCGCTTTTTCCAAGTCCGTTGTCAGTACATGGGTTTCAAACAGATCAAGAATCTTCATGGCGAATGCTCCTCCTTACCCTTTTTGCACCTCGATTGCATAGGATTTCATGCATGTCCGAACGTTCCGCTTGCCTTTGATTTTGACTCGCAGCGGAAACGCTTCGGCCGGTTTGTCGGTCATAAACCAGATTCTTCCCTTTTGCACAATGATGAACATTCCGTCTTCGCTTCCCAAAGGAGCAAACTGCCGGCTGGGCTCCCGCCATGCCCCAATGTTGAGGGCGAGCTGCAAATCGTCGATCGTCTGCATCACGTCGTCCACCGGCAGTCCGATCTCGCTCACACGGAGGATATCGGCCGGCGTAAACGCACCCGTCCCGCGATTGCTCAGATTGTGGCGGGCAATCAACTCCACGATGTTTCCCGCCGGATCGAGGAAGTAAAGGGAGTGAGCGTTCCAGTGCGGAAAATGAACGAGCTCCTCGCCTTCCTCCTGCAGCAGTTTGACCCGCTGCTGCAGCCACTCCCTCGCCTGTCCGATCTTGTTCTCGGGAATGTTGAAGGCAAAGTGGTAGAACGGCTTGCCCGGATCGACGGAAAAGCGGAGTGTCGTCGTCCCCGCCTTCACCGCAAAGGCGGTCTCTGTTTCCTCAAGCAGGGAAAAGCCCAGGGTGTTGACGTAGAATTCTTTCATCTCCAAAAGGCAGCCGGTCTTCAGTTCGAGCTCGATCACTTCCATGAAACCCACCTCTTGTCAGTTTCTGTTGTCTTGGTTGACGAGTTGGTTCAGCTTCACAAAGCGAATCAACTCTTGGGTCATGTGTTCGACGCGCGCTTTTGCGTCTGGATGCACCAGCTCCATGTACTCGTTGAAATGCTCGGGATCCGCGACAATTTGATCCGGCAGAACGTTGGCGTAGACGCCGCGCAGCACAATGCGCAGGTTGTTCAGCGCATTAATCCCCCCTTTTCCACCGCCGCATGCGGCTCCGATAACGGCGGGCTTGCCTCGGAATTGCGCCCCTCCCAGGAAATCCAGTGCGTTTTTTAATGCGCCGCTCATTCCGTTGTGATAATCGGGAGTACAGATGACGAAGCCGTCCGCCTGCTGCGCCAGATTGATCAATTTTTGCACGACTGGCTGTGCTTTATCGCTTTCACTTCCCGTAAAGATCGGGAGGAGATCCACACCAAGGTCGATGAATCGCGTGGAGACGCCCTTTGCTTTCAGCGCCGCATCAAATGCCTGCGTCAATCCGCGGGTACGGGATATTTTTCTTGCTCCGCCGTTAATCAGTAAAAGGTTCATGTTCATAGCTCCCATCTGTTATTGTGTTGTCTTCATTCTATCCGTCTGGCAGTGCCGCAACCTCGGCTGTGAGGCGTATTTTTCATACGCAAAAAGCCCGCCTTTTTTAGCGGGCATGTCTTACGACTTTGGTCTTAGCTGTCCTGCTATTGCAAACCGTGCTTCACGGCGTATAGTGCCGCTTGTGTCCGATCGGCGAGATTCAGTTTTGACAATATGCTGCTCACATGGGTCTTCACCGTTTTTTCTGCGATGTGAAGCACGCTGGCAATTTCCTTGTTGCTCATTCCCTTGGCGATCAGGGCCAGCACCTCTTTCTCCCGCTTGGTCATCTGATCCAGCTGGTAGCCAGATGCGGGAGCAGCCGTCTCCTCTGTCTGCGGCTTGGGAGAGGCGGTTTGGGCTGCCGCCTGAAACATCAGCTTCTGTGTCACATCCGGATGAAGCTGGATGTTTCCACTGTACGCCCCGCGGATTGCTTCGACGATTTGATCCGGCTTCATGTCTTTTAGCAGGTAACCGGCCGCTCCCGCCTGCAGTGCCGGCAGAACGTAGTCCTGATCGGAAAAGCTCGTCAGTACGAGAACCTTGACGGCCGGGTGGTGTTTGACGATGTACGCCGTCGCTTCAATCCCGTCCATGATCGGCATGACCAGATCCATCAGCACTACGTCCGGTTGACACTGCTCTACCATCTCAATCGCTTCTTTGCCGTTCTGCGCTTCCCCCACGATTTCAAAATCTTTCTGGGTACAGAGGAAAAACTGCAATCCCCGCAATACGACGGTATGATCGTCAACAAGCAGGATTTTCATCTTCATCTTCGCTTCCCTCCCTTCTTCACTGGTTCCCTACAGCGGGAACGAGACGGTCAGTCGAGTTCCCTTTCCCGGACGGCTTTCCACAGAGAACAGACCGCCCAGCATCTCCGCTCTCTCCCGCATACTGAGCATGCCGAGCGATTGCGGCTCCACATGATTCTCCAGCTGAAATCCGCAGCCGTCGTCGCGTATCTCCATTCGTACCTGCCACTCCGTCACTTTCAGACGGAGGCTCACTTCGTCTACCCCCGCGTGCTTTCGGACATTGTTTAACGCTTCCTGGCCTATGCGGAGAAGCGTCTCCTCAACTGTGCGCGGAAGGTTGCAGATGCCTTCCAGCTGCACGTGCACCGTAAGCCCCAGTTTGGTTCCATACTGTTCAAGGGCAGTGAGCAGCCCCTGCTCCAGTCCGGCAGGACGCAGCTGCCAGATCAGGGACCGCATCTCTTTCAACGACTCTTCCGTCAGCTTTTGCATCTCCCGCAGCGACTGCACGGCGAGCGGGCTGTTATCCGCCAGCACAGACTCCATGCCGCGAGCCATCAACGTGAGGGAGAACAGGTTCTGGCAGACGGAATCATGCAGATCACGGGCCAGCCGGTTTCGCTCCTCCAGCTTGGTCAGTTCCCTCCGCTGCTGGTACAGGCGGGCGTTCTCCATGATGATGGAGATATGATCTGCCAGAGATTGAAGCAGTTCCAAATCATCTTCATCAAAATCGCTCGCTTTTGGACTGGTGAAAAAAAGCAGACCGGTCACCTGACCGCGCAAGTGGATGGGAACCGCGACACTGGCGCGAAAAGCCGGAAAGCCCAGCGCTTTGAGACCAGGGCAATCAACTGCCACCGCCTTTTCCGGTTTGCCGCTGCGCAAAGCGATTCCCACCGGTCCCGCTTCTTCGACGGGGATGCTTTTCCACTCGCTCATTACCTTGCCCTCGGTGAACAGGGAACGGAGAGACAGATGGGAGCCCTCCGGGATAAAAAACGAAGCGGATGCCCAGTCAAATCGGCTGCCGATGGCTTGAACCGTTTCGCCGGGAATTTTGTGCAGCTCCGTGACGATACCCAATTCCTTGCTGATCTCCCCCAGCTTCAGGTAGTTTTCAGCCCGTTTCTGCTCCGCGTGGTACAGCCGCGTCCGCTTGATTGCCGTTCCGATCTGGTAGCCGACCGACTCCAGCAGAGCCAGTTCCTCTTGGGTGAAATTGGTTTTGCCCGGAGCGGCGACGTTCAGCAGTCCGAACCACTCGCCCCCCGCCTTCAGCGGCACGGTCGCGTGGTGATAAATGCCTTCGGTATCTCCCCACTTGAGCTCCGTTGCGTCTTCAATTCGCTTGCAATTAATAATATTCACAGCATTTTGCAGACGGCGGCTCCAGAACTTGTCGACACACCAGCAGGAATCCTGGCACATCGGTGTCTTGTTCCCCCAGGAGAGCGCAGGCGGAAGATTGGCATCCACGACACAGGTGTATTCCCGCTCCTGCTCGTCCATGAGAAAAATCCAGCCCGTTTTCAGCCCGGTGACCTCCAGCAGCTTTTTCAGCACGGCGTTCAGCATGTGGTGCATATCGTTTGTGACATTAAGGGTCTCTGCGATTTCCTTGAGAGCGACGAGCTCTTCGACGCGTTCGCGAGTCATGAGGCACCCCATTTCCTTTTCAGGTATCGTTGGGATTCATTATAGCATGGATGTTCAAAAAATTTTTATTAGATCTTTAGGCAAGTTGACATTCTCCTGCGATTCATGTATTCTAATCTAAATACCTCTAAACGAAATATGGAAAAGGATATACTGGAATCGTTTTTTTGATTGCCCAATTCACACTGGCGCGGTCATCGGAGCCGCAAGGATGAAAGAGAGGCAGGGCTTTCGTTGTTTTGAGTTTCAAAAATGCGTTACGTACCACAACCCTATACATCGAGGAAGTGAATTCACGTGTTAGAAAGGATTATCACTCTCGAAGGCTGGTATCCTTTCTAATATGTGAATTTTTTATTTACCCATGTAAATAATTGGAGTAGCATATTAATATTTTGTGTAATGGAGGTTTGCCCACATGCAAACAACAGGTACGGTTAAATGGTTTAACTCTGAAAAAGGTTTTGGCTTCATTGAAGTTCAAGGCGGCAGCGATGTGTTCGTTCACTTCAGCGCAATCGCAGGCGACGGCTTCAAGACTCTGGAAGAAGGCCAACGCGTTCAATTCAACATCGTGCAAGGCAACCGTGGTCCGCAAGCTGAAAACGTAGTGAAACTGTAAGGTTTGCATAAGAAAGAACCGCTCGAGATGAGCGGTTTTTTTTTGCTGTCACGGCTGCTATGGATTCTCAGTCAATCAGTGAATATTTTCCAGTAAATCATAAGTTCAGGGGCGATGCTTATGTTTCTTGATTTATGGTGTACCTTATTGATCTCGATGGCACTCCACAGCCATTCTGTCGATCTTCAATGTATTCATACAATTCAACTGCACTCAAATTCGGTAAACAACTTGGTGAACTCGGCGGCTAAAGGAAAGCTGGATGGAATTACGATTGGGATTGGGCAAACATACAAGGAAGTAAAAGAAAAGGTAGGTCCATGGTCTCCTACTACAACTGGCTGGATCTGGAGGACATGCGCGCCTATAATGAACCGGACGCCTTTGAAAAACTCAATGAGTTTGCCCCTCTCACCCAGATTCAGCGGGAGCCGGAAAAAATCGCTCCCATGCTCGTCGTCAAAGCGGCAAAGGATAGCGAGCAAATCAACAATACGATCGACAACTTTGTGAAAACGGCACAGGAAAAAAAGGCGAAAGTGGAGTTTCTTGTGCATCCCGAAGGAGACCATGGGTTCGACTTTGAAAATGATGACGATACCTCGCGGGAGATTATTAAACGCACGGTAGCGTTTTTTGAGCAACATTTGTTGGAAAAGTAATGGTCAGGGGCACACTCGCTCGCTCCGCATTATTTCTCGGTGCAGCCTGGTATTTTCACCGATCGAAGCGATAAACCGCTTCGAGTTCGGGTGAACCGGATATTTGGAAATGTCCGTATTCCACGGATTATCTTTCGGGAACACTTGCAGAGCGGCAGATACAGAATTGGTTGCCTGCGCAGTTTTTTGTACCGGCTTGTCCCCGACGTAAATCGAGCTTGTCGCCCCCTCCCACACTACCGGTTTTCCCAGGGATTCGGACATCAACCGGAGTGGAACCTACGTCGTATCTTTGTAAATGAATCCTTGCAAATTTTGCGGGGGCTGTTTGTTCACTCCGTCAGCCGGCTAACCATAAGTTGTTTGAATATCAGTTTGATCAGCTTCCCAAAATGGGATATCGATGCATTGGAATGGATATCAGAGGATTCGGTAATTCCGATAAGCCTTGGAGAGGCTACAACTACGATCGTTTGGCAGACGATATTCGAGTTGTGGTGGATGCACTTCACTTACAAAATTTCACACTTGTGGGCCACTCCGTGGGGGGAGCGATTTCCATTCGATACATGGCTCGCCACAACGGGTATGGGGTATCGAAACTCGCCCTTATTGCCGCTGCCGCTCCCAGTTTTACCATACGTCCTGATTTTCCTTATGGTTTACCAAAAGAAGCTGTGACCAACATGATTCAAGATACGTATAACGATCGCCCAAAAATGCTGCAGGGATTTGGAGACATTTTTTTCTTCCAGTATGTAACGGGGCCTTTCTCCGATTGGTTCTTCCATTTGGGACTACAGGCAGCAGGTTGGTCCACCGCGGCGCTTGCAGCCTCGCTTCGAGACGAAAGCTTGTTTTCTGATCTTGGAAACATACGCGTTCCCACGTTAATTCTGCATGGCATTCATGACAAAATTTGTCCATTCCCATTGGCTTTAGCACAAAAAGAAGGGATAAAAAACTCGAAACTTGTGCCGTTTGAAAACAGCGGTCACGGATTGTTTTGGGAAGAGCGTGATAAATGCAACAACGAATTGATACAATTTATCGGGGAATAATTGTCGATTCGGGCAGTACAATTTGTACGGTTGTGCCCTCACCAACGATGCTAAATTCCATAGTAATAGCGGCCGATCTTCGGGGTATACCGATCAAGTCGGATGTATGTTCAGCGATAATTTTTACACTTCAACTCCGATTCACGAAATGATTAGCAAAAAAAAGACCTTCTCTTATCTTGATAGAAGAAAAGGTCTTTTCAATTCTATTTACCCACTTTATTTTTCACGAACACGTTATTTCTTTGTTACCAGTTCCAGGTCAACCGGGATGAAGCTCTCCACTTTTTCGCCTTTGGTCACCTTCACCGCAGTTTGCACAGCTGTTTCACCGATCGCTGCCGGTTTTTGTGCGACGGTTGCTGCCATTTTGCCTTCGTTTACCGCTTTGACTGCGTCATCGGTAGCGTCGAAGCCAATGACCAGGATCTTTTTGCCGGATGCTTCAATCGCTTGCAGCGCACCCAGCGCCATTTCATCGTTGTGAGCAAATACGGCCTGAATGTCCGGGTTGCTCTGCAGGATGTTCTCCATCACGCTCAAGCCTTTGGCGCGGTCGAAATCAGCCGGTTGGGAAGCAACCACTTTGACGCCTTCCTTGTTGTCTACCGCATCGTGGAAGCCTTTGCCGCGATCGCGGGCTGCAGATGTACCGGCGATGCCTTGCAGTTCCACGATGTTGCCCTTGCCGCCCAGCTTCTCCAGGATGTATTCACCCGCCATCTGGCCGCCTTTGACGTTGTCGGAAGCGATGTGGGATACCACTTGACCGCCCTCAGCCGCACGGTCGACGGTAATCACCGGGATGTTCGCCTTGTTGGCTGCTTCAACTGCAGTGGCAATCGCTGCGCTGTCGGTTGGGTTGATCAGGATCGCGCTTACTTTTTTCTGGATCAGGTCTTCCACGCCGCTGATCTGCTTGGCAGTGTCATCCTGCGCGTCAACCACGATCAGTTCGACACCTGCTTCCTTCGCTGCCTTTTCCGCTCCTTCCTTCAACGAGACAAAGAACGGGTTGTTCAGTGTGGAAACAGACAAGCCGATGGTTACCTTGCCGTTTGCGCCACCGGAGCCCTCCGGTTGTTCAGGCGCCTTGTTCTCCAGGTTGGAGGAGGTGGAGCAGCCCGCCAGGACACTGAGCATCAGGGTAGCAGCCAAAGCTGATTTGAGAAACTTTTTCATGACAGAATCTCCCTTCGGATTTCTTTTATTTATTGGATTTAGAGCGGTCCAGCAATACTGCGAGAAGGATGACGCCCCCCTTGACTACCTGCTGGTAGAAGGAAGAGACGTTGAGCAGATTGAGACCGTTGTCTAACACACCGATGATCATGGCGCCGATGAGCGTACCGGTGATCCAGCCCCGTCCGCCTGCCAGGCTGGTTCCGCCGAGCACGACCGCGGCGATCGCGTCCAGCTCGTACGCGGTACCTGCAGTCGGCTGCGCCGAGTTCAGCCGGGAGGTGAGAATGATCCCGCTCAGCGCGGCGAACAGGCCGCTGATGGAGTAGACGAGGATTTTCACTTTGGAGGTATTGATCCCGGACAAACGGGTTGCTTCCTCATTGCTGCCCAGCGCGTAGACATGACGTCCAAACGTGGTGTGACGCAGCAGGAAGTACAGCACCGCAAACGAGATCAGCATCCAGATGACAGGCATCGGAATTTCCAGGAAAAATCCCCTTCCCAGCATGGCGAAGTCCTCGTGCAGCCCGGTGATCGGCTTTCCTTCCGTATACACCAGCGTCAGCCCGCGGAACACGGTCATGGTTGCCAGCGTTGCTATGAACGGTGCTACCTTTCCTTTGGAGATCAGCACGCCGTTGGCCGCACCCATTACCGCGCCAGCCAAGAGACCGATCAGAACGGCAAGCGGGGTATCCATGCCGCCCGCCATCATGCCTGCCGTCAGGGCACTGGAGAGGGCCAGAATGGAACCGACGGACAAGTCGATTCCCCCGGTGAGGATGACAAAGGTCATCCCGAAGGCGATCAGCGCGTTGATGGAGATTTGACGCAAGACGTTAAAAATGTTGCTGATCGTGAAAAAGTCTTCGCTGATGATCGATAAGACGATGACAATGAGAGCCAGCCCCAACAGGGGGCCCATTCGTTGCAAGACGTTAAACCGCATGGCTGCTCGCCCCTCCCGTCGCTCTTTGCATAATCAATTCCTGTGTCGCTTCTTCGCGCGAAAATTCTCCCGTGATGCGACCTTCGTGCATGACCAGAATCCGGTCGCTCATGCCCAGCACCTCAGGCAGTTCGGAGGAAATCATCAGAATCGCCACGCCCTCTTGAGCGAGACGGTTCATGATGTCGTATATCTCTTTTTTCGCTCCGATGTCGACACCGCGCGTCGGCTCGTCGAGAATCAAAATTTTTGGTTTGGTCGCCAGCCACTTGCCAATCACCACTTTTTGCTGATTCCCCCCGGAGAGCGAACCGACTACCTGTTCGCCGCCGGCCGTTTTGATCAGCAGCTGCTTGATCAGCCCGTCACTCAGTTCTTGTTCGTCCTTGGGCTTGAGCACACCCATTGACGACACCTTTTCCAGATTGGGGAGGGCAATGTTTTCCCGAACGGTCAGAGAGAGCACCAGCCCCTCCTCTTTCCGGTCTTCCGTCACCAGGGCAATCCCCGCGCGAATCGCGTCAATCGGTTGGGAGATCGACACTTCTTCTCCATCGATGAAAATGCGCCCGGCCTCCAGTCGTTCAACGCCGAACAGCGCTTTGGCCATCTCCGTGCGTCCCGCTCCCATCAGTCCGGCGACACCGACGATCTCCCCGCTGCGCACGGCAAAGGAGAGGTCCGTCAGCTTCCCTTTGACCGAGAGTTTCTCCACCCGCAGGCGTTCCGCTCCCGGCTTCACTTCCACTTTTGGAAAACGGTCGGTTATTTCGCGGCCGACCATCATTTTCACCAGCTCATCCATGTTGGTCCGGGCTGTTTCCACGGTACCGACGTATTGGCCGTCCCGCAGTACCGTAATGCGGTCGCTGATCTGGAAGATTTCCTCCATGCGGTGGGAGATGTAAATCATCCCCACGCCTTTTTGCTTGAGGGAGGCGATTACCTCGAACAAGGCTTCAATCTCCCGGTTGGTCAAAGCGGCAGTCGGTTCATCCAACACGAGGATGTCGGCCTGCATGGAGAGCGCTTTGGCAATTTCAATCATCTGCTGCTGTCCGACAGAGAGCTCGCCTACCAGCGTGTCCGGGTCCAGATCGATTGCGAGCTGCTCGAGCCAGTACTTCGCTTCCGCACGCATCCGCCGCCAGTTCACGAAGCCTGTACGTCCGTATGTGTATTCCCTTCCGAGGAAGATGTTTTCCATTACCGACAAGTGCGGAATCAGATTCAGCTCCTGATGAATGATGGCGATTCCCAGTTTGGCAGCGATCCCGGTCGACATGGCAGGCTGAGGCTCTCCTTTTACCTTGATCGTGCCGTTGTCCCTCGTGTAAATCCCCCCGAGGATTTTCATCAGCGTCGATTTGCCTGCACCGTTTTCGCCCATCAAGGCAAGCACTTCTCCGCGTTTCAAAGTAAGCTGCACATTGTCGAGTACTTTTACGCCGGGAAACGACTTGCTGATTTCATTCATTTCCAACAGTAACTCTGCCATGGTTTCACCTCCGTCCCCTCTGTGTTAAAAAATGACGCCGGCCTCCAGGATCACGTTGGCGTACGGCGTGCACTCACCGGTACGAATGACTGCTTTTGCCTGTCTGGTCATCTGTTTGAACGTTTCGTGACTGACGCTTTTCCGGTCGGCGTCCGGCAGTGCTTCCTGCAGCTGCGCGAGTGTTTCCGGACTCGACTGCTTCAGCTCTTCGGCAAAATAGGCCCGTTCGACTTGCATCTCGAGCAGCACGGCCAAAAGAACCGACATAAAGGAAGGGACTCCGGGGGTAAGGGACAAGTCAATTCGTTTCACCCCGTCCGGGATCGGCAGACCTGCGTCGCAGATGACGATTTGATCGGTGTGCCCCAGTTCGCTGATCACTTTGGAAATTTCACTGTTCAGAATGCCGATTTTTTTCATGATGTCCTCCTATTGTGCACGGAACTCCTGAACCTCTTGCAGGGTAGGCATTCCTGCCTGAGCACCCAGTTTGGTCACTGCCAGAGCGGCTACCTTGCCGGCAAATGCCACTGCCTCGCCGACCTCATGTCCGCTCGCCAGCGCGTAGGCAAAACCTGCGTTGAACGCATCGCCCGCTCCGGTGGTATCCACGACGTTCACCTTGTGGCTCGATACCCTGCCGAGCTTTTGTCCACGCTCCAGGTAAGCCGCTCCGTCCGATCCGAGTGTCGTAATGACGGTCTGGACTCCTTTGTCCAGAAGCCGCTTCATCGCCGCTTCCAGATCGGAGTCCGCTTCTGCCTCCGCCAACAGATACAGTTCCGACTGGTTCGGAATGATCACGTCAACCTGCCGCAGCAGCTCGACCGGCAGTTCGCGGGCGGGAGCCGGATTAAGCACCACCGTCTTGCCGAAACGCTTGGCCGCGGCTGCCGCATGCTGCACCGTTTCGAGCGGAATCTCCAGCTGCAGCAGCACCACATCCGCCTGACGAATCACCTCTTCATGCCGGTCAATGTCCTCGGGGGAGCAGTGACCGTTGGCTCCGGCTACCACGATGATCTGGTTGTCTCGCTGTGAAAGCAGGATGGAAGCAATCCCTGTGGGCACATCTGCCAGTGTTTTCACCGCGCTTGTGTCCACGCCGTCTTTCCTTAGGGCCTGCAGCAGTTCACTGCCAAACGCGTCGTTTCCGACTGCCCCGATCATATGCGTTTGTGCGCCCAGCCGCGCAGATGCGACCGCCTGATTGGCGCCTTTTCCACCGGGGATGAAGTGAACGTGGCGGCCCATCACCGTTTCCCCCATCTGCGGCGGTCTCTCCGCCTCCACGACGATGTCCATATTAAGGCTGCCGATTACGACAACGCGGGGAGTTCTGTTCATGTTGCCTGTCTCCTTCTGGTAGATTCTCTTTCCACGATCGTCACGTCAAGTTCATGGAGCTGTATTTCTTCCAGCCCCGTTTCAATCTTTTCTATCAGCACCTTGGCCGCCAGCGATCCCATCTCGTAGATCGGTTGGGCTACCGTTGACAGCTCCGGTTCGGTTATCTCCGTCAAGCTGATGCCGTCGAAGCCGATCAGCGCCACGTCGTGCGGAACGCGAACACCCAACTGGTGCAGTCCCTTGAGCGCCCCAATGGCCATCAGATCGTTGCCGGCAAAAATGCCGTCCACATCAGGGTGTTTCGCCAGCAGCTCCTTCACCGCATTCAGTCCTCCGTCCACGCGGAAGTACCCGGGGACCATCAGGCTGGGAGAGAACCATGGAAAATGCATAACCGACTCTTCATAGCCAGCCAACCGTTCTTTTGCCGTGACGAACTCTTGCGGCCCATAAATGTGTGCGATCTTTTTGCAACCGGCGTCAAGCAGATGCTGCACAGCCAGCTTCGCCCCTTCGTAGTTTCGCGAGCGGATCACGCTGCACAGCTGACGGTTGGGAGCACGGTCGATCACCACCAGCGGGATCTTGTTCCGCTGCATTTTCTGGACATCTTCCTCGCCAAGTGTGTTGGAGGCGAAAATGATGCCGTCAATGTATTTTTTCTTCAATACTTCGATGTACGATTGTTCCTTGTGCCCTTGATCGTCGGAGTTGCACAGGATCACGGTATAGCCGTGTCGGTGTGCCACATCTTCAACGGCTCTGGCAATCTCGGGAAAGAACGGGTTGGCAATATCGGGCAGAATCAGTGCAATCGTGCCTGTCCGCTTGCCTGCCAATCCCCTTGCCACTGCGTTTGGCTGGTAGCCAAGCTGTTCGATGGCCCTCGTTACCTTTTGTTCCGTCTCTTTGTTGACGTAGCCGTTCTTGTTCAGCACCCGCGATACAGTAGCTACGGATACGCCCGCCAGTTTTGCAACGTCGCGGATGGTTGACATGTTTCATTCACCGCCAAATCATGTGTAACCGGTTACATATATTGTAAAAAAAATCATGGATCATGAACTGAAATCATGTGTAACCGGTTACATATATGCTTTTCTCACTATACTCCTGGACAAAAACTGCTGTCAAGAGAAAATAAAAAACCTATAATCCCTAAGTGGGATTATAGGCTGTCATACAGGAATCAAATGATGGTTTCTCTTTCTACAAATGAAAAATATATGGCTTAACCAGCCTTTGGCTACTAGGAAACACATCTGCAATTCCATTATCTTCTATCAGTTTGGACATTTTTGTAAAATTTATACCTTTTTACCAAATAAGTTGTTGTCACGGATCGATCCGAGTTCTTCTTCGCTCTCAGTTGCTTCCTTCCTTTCGCTCGTAAGCCAATCGGCCGTTTACATAGCAGGCAGCTACTTCAAAGCTCTCCGCCAATATCGTGATATCGGCGTCATACCCTGCTGCCAGCCGCCCTTTCCGATCGGACAGACCGAGGATCTTTGCTGGTGTTTGCGAGGCCATCGCAACCGCATCCGGAAGCGTAACTCCACACAGGACCACCATGTTGCGGACGGCGCGGTTGAGTGTAAGAATACTGCCTGCCAGCGTTCCGTCCGCGAGAGCAGCCCGTCCCCCGTCAACATGCACCGGCTGTCCTCCCAGCTCGTACACGCCTTGTTCCAATCCGGTTGCCCGCATCGAGTCACTGACCAGCGCCAACCGGCTTGCCTTCTTGACCCGATAGAGAATGCTCATCACCGCAGGATGGACGTGTTCACCGTCAGCGATAAGCTCCGTGCTCAGCCTTTCGAAGTACATCGCCGCTCCCGCCACGCCCGGTTCCCGGTGATGCATGCCGGTCATGGCGTTAAAACAATGGGTGAAATGTTCCACGCCGCAGTCAACCGCCTGCTTTGCCTGGGCAAAGGTGGCGCCGGTATGCCCCGCAGACACGATCACTCCCTGCTCCTTGAAAAAACGGATGGTTTCCAGTGCTCCTGGCTGCTCTGGGGCGATGGTGACGACTTTTATAAGACCGTCTGACAGCTCGTACAATCGCTTGGCCTGCTCCAGCTCAGGTGAGACGATGTGCTCTTCGTTCTGCGCCCCTTTGTATCGGGGATTGATCCACGGCCCCTCCAGATGAATGCCCGCGATGGAAGCTCCTTTTGTTCCCAGGCGGCTGACAGCGGAGACGTTCTCCACCACCTCAGCCAGTCGGTCGAGCGGCGCGGTCATCGTCGTCGCCAAAAAGGAGGTCACGCCGAAGCGGACAAGAGCGCCAGAGATCGCCTGCAGCGACTCCTCCGTTCCGTCCATCGTATCATGGCCGCCGATGCCGTGCATGTGCATGTCAATAAAGCCGGGGCAAATCCAACCGTTCTGCACGGACGTCACCTGATCAGGCAGCACACCCGCGTATTCCTGCTCGGCTCCCGCAAAGACGATGGCGGTTCCCTCTACGACAACGAGGCCGTTCTCCACCACGGCTGAACCAGGGACAACCATTGGCCCCCGCAAAGCAAACGCTTGCCTCAACTCTCTGACCTCCCCTGTCGTTTCGGTGCTTGTGTCAACAGTCCGACCGTATCTCTGAACTGTTTTTTCCATATGGCTGGTAGCAAAAACATAAGAAATATCCAAGGTCTTGTCAACACGTGAAAAACTACCCCAGCCCGGAGAATCCCGCGGGACAGAGTAGTCTTTTTGGTTTTCCTTATTTTACTGTATCGGCAAATAGGTACCGTTTTTCACCTGTACAATGATCGGATTTTTATTTGCGTCGCGGTCTTCCGGTGTCGCCTCCGGTCCAAACGATTGAACGGCACAGATTCCCTTGAAATCTTTCAGTTGGGTCAACGCCTCTTTAATGGCTTCGCGATCCTTGGCCAGCGAGTCGTTCGTCAACCCGAGCTGTGCTTTCTGCAGTGCGGCGATTAACATTTTGGCTGCGTCATACGACTGCGCCGCATGAGTGTCAGGCAGCTCGTTAAACTTCTTTTTCCATGCTTCCACAAAGGCTTTTGCTTCCGGGCGGGGATCCGTATTCACAAATGCGGCAGTCAAATAGGTATTTTCCGCACCTGATTTGGCAATCTCGATGTAGTTCGGCATGGCCAAACCCGAGCCGCCGATGATTGGCTGCGTTAACCCCAATTCGCGTGCCTGTGCTGCTGCCGCACCGGCTTCTACCGCCGTTCCCAGAATGGCAATGGCGTCCGGATTTTGTTCTTTGATTTTCAACAATTGAGACTTCATGTCTTTGTCACCGGGCTTGTACTGTTCTTTATTGGTCTCTGTAACGACATCCTTCAAATAGTTCGAAAGATCTGTATAAAGGCCGGTGCCGTATGCGTTTGAGTCATGCAGATACGCAACCTTTTTCCACCCCTGTCCTTTGACGAACTCGGCAAGGGCTTTCATTTGCCAACGGTCCGCGATCGCTCCGGCGCGGAAGTAGTACGGGTGGTTGTCCGTCAACTTGGAAGCAGCGGGAATTCCGCCGATCTGCGCTACCTTCTGTTTTTCGGTTTCTTGCTGCGTGGAACTTGCCGGGGTAGACGCAGCGGGGCCAAAGACGACGTGTACGTTCTCTTCCGAGATTAAACGCTTCACGTTGGCGAGTGAGACTTCCGCTTTCGAATCGTCATTGGTGGAAATGACGACTACTTTCGTGCCGTTTATGTTGTTGCCCACTTCCTCCAATGCCAGTTCCAGCCCCTTTTTATTCATCGCGCCAAGCAGGGCGGACGGCCCCGATTCAGAAGTGAGAACTCCGATTCTGATTTCTTTGGCTCCGGTTCCGGCGGACTGACCGCTTTGTCCTGCGGAGCAACCGAGCAAAGTCCCCACCAGCAACAGTGAAGCCAACCAGAATCCCTTTTTCTTTTTCATTTCCTTGCCTCCTCGTTTTACGAAATGGATGAAAGATACCTTTTGAAAAAGCGCGAAAGCATGGCCCCGCGCGTTTTTCCATCAGTGGCCTCCCCCCAGGTAGGCGGCTTGGACTCGCGGATCGCCAAGCATTTCTTCGCCGGTGCCGTGGAAGGATATTTTTCCCGTCTCCAGTATGTAGGCGTAATGGGCCAACCGAAGTGCCGCTCTGGCATTCTGCTCGACGAGAACGACCGTCTTGCCCAATTGGTTGATGGAGCGGATGATGTGAAAAATCTCTTCAACGATGAGCGGAGCCAATCCCAATGACGGCTCATCCAGGAGGAGCAGACGAGGATTGGCCATCAATGCTCGACCGATGGCGACCATTTGCTGTTCCCCTCCTGACAGGGTCCCTGCCGGTTGCTTGATTCTCTCCTTTAGACGGGGAAAATAGCTGAATACCTCTTCCAGATCATCCTGGATCTTTGCTTTATCCCGTCGGTTGTAGCTGCCGAGCAGCAAGTTATCGAGGACCGAAAAGTGAGGCACCACCTTTCGCCCTTCCGGAGATTGGATGATTCCCCGTTGAACGACTTTGTGCGGCGGCAGAGAATCAATCCGCTCTTGCAAAAACTCGATTGAACCCGATTGAATCGGAACAATCTTCGAAATGGCGTTTAAGAGCGTTGACTTCCCGGCCCCGTTCGCCCCTACCAGTGTGACAATTTGACCTTCTTTCACCTCAAGGGAGACATCCTTTAGCGCTTGCAGCTGGTCATACGCTACGACTAAGTTTCGAATCTTCAACATCTGCCTCACCTCCGAGATACGCCTTGATCACAGCCGGGTCCCGCTGAATTTCACCGGGTTTTCCTTCCGCGATCTTGCGTCCTGAATCCAGCACGGTAATGCGATCTGACAAAGACATGACAAACCGCATGTCATGCTCGACCAGGACAATGGTCAGTCCTTTGTCTCGCAGAGCGAAAATCCGCTGCTTCAGTTCCTCAGATTCCGAGTCGTTCATTCCAGCTGTCGGTTCATCGAGAATGAGCAGTTGAGGCTGTGAAGCAATCGCTCTCGCTATTTCAAGCAGCCGCTGTTTGCCGTATGGAAGCGACCCGGCCAAATCTTCGGCGTGCTGCAGAATTCCCAGTTGTTCCAGCGAATGAAGAGCTGCCTCGCGAACTTGCCCCTCCCGCCTGCGAAAGGTGGGAGTGCGAAAAAGAATGTGAAAAAGGGGCATGGCAGCCTGTCGATTCATCGCGATTAACACGTTTTCCAACACCGTCAAATCTTTGAACAGACGGATGTTTTGAAACGTTCTGGCAATTCCCTTGGCATGAATGTGATGGGGGGCGAGTCCGGTCACGTCCTCTCCTTGCAGGAGGATCTTTCCAAAGGTTGGACGATACACGCCCGTAACTACGTTAAAAAACGTTGTTTTACCTGAGCCGTTCGGGCCAATGATCGCTCTGATTTCTCCTCGGGCGATTGATACGTCTACCTGCGAAAGCGCTTGCAATCCACCGAATTGCATCGTAACCCCTTCGACATTAAGCACTGACATGATGCGACGCTCCCTCCCTGTTTTTGATCCTCTGGCGCAGCGCGATCAATCCCCCGATAATTCCCTTGGGCATGAACATAGCCAGAACAACGATCAGGAATCCGTAGAGAACCATTTGATTTTCCTGCATAAAGGCAAATTTTTGGAATTGATCCATGGATAGATGGAGAAGGACCGCCCCGACGATTCCTCCGATCAAGAAGCCACGGCCTCCCAGAACGACCATGACAAGCAGTTCCACCGACAGATGAAACGAGAATGATTCCGGTGAAATAAACGCTGTTTTATGCGCCCACAAAGAACCGGCAAACCCCGCCAGCATGGCAGAATACACAAATGCGATCAGCTTGGCGTGTGCGGTATGAATCCCCAAGATGCCCGCCGCAGTCGTGTCCCCTCTAACCGCCTTCCACGTTCTTCCCACAGGGGAATCAAGCAGATGATGAGTGGTGATCAGGACGAACGCAGCAAATGGCAACAGAAAGTAGAGAAATTGCTGGGAATTGTCCAGAGAAAACCCGAAAATCTCGGCAGAACTTACCGTCATTCCCATCGCCCCCTGCGTCAGGTCAGTCGACTGGTTAAAAAACGTCTCGACCACCACCCCAAACGCAATCGTAGACAGCGCAAGGTATGGTCCTTTCAGTTTGAGGGAAGGAAACCCGATAATCAGCCCGAATAGTCCTGCTATCAGCCCGGAACATACCAGCGCCAGTAAAAAAGGAATTCCGTTCGCCGTTAACAGCGCGGAGGCGTAGGCGCCGATCCCGACCAAAGCCCCATGGCCCAGTGAAGTCTGACCCGCGTACCCAACCGTTATATTGAGAGCGGTTACAGCAATCGCGTAAATGACGCACATTCCGATCAAATTGTAGAAATACTCATTTCCAGGCAAAAATGCGAGAAGAATCAACAAAGGGGAATAGTATACCCAATGCGTCCGCTTCCATGCGTGCTTCATTCCTGCACCCCCTTATACCTTTTCTTGCTTGACGGTGCCAAACAATCCCGTCGGTTTCATCAGCAATACGCCGATCATGACGATGGCAGCAATCGCATCCTTATAGCCGGAGTCGACGTATCCAGCACCGATGTTCTCAGCCACTCCGAGGAACAACCCGCCCACAATTGCACCAGGAATCGATCCCATTCCGCCGATCACAGCGGCGCAAAACGCTTTCAGTCCCAGGACCGCGCCTACGTTATACTGGACAAAAATCGTCGGCGATAACAACCACCCGGCTGCAGCAGCCAGCCCGCATGCAATGGCAAACGTGAGAGACACCGTCCAACCTACCGGTACTCCCATAAGGGCAGCGATCTCTTTCGAATACGCAGTGGTACGCATTCCCAAGCCGATCTTGGTTTTCTCAAACAGGTACCAAAACAGCGCCATCACGACAAGGGAGATTCCAACGATCCACAGATGCATCGGTTGAATGGATACACCTGCGAGTTGCAGCGTTTCTCCGGGGAAAGCCTCTTCTTTTGCGATGGAGCGCGGCTCCGAACCCCAGATGCGCAGGGCCAGGTTCGTAAGCAAGGTGGACATGCCGATGGTGCAGATGACCAATACCTCAGGGTCTTTCTTCGCGAGAATCCGGCGGTAAACCAACCGCTCCAGCACCACGCCTAAACCACCGGTCAAAACGACGGTGAGGAGCAGAGCCGCTAAAAAGGGAACGCCTATCGAGTAAAACAGATAGCCGATGAAACCGCCAATCATGAGGATTTCCCCTTGGGCAAAGTGGACGAGATCAAGTGATGCGAAGATGATTGTAAAGCCAAGGGCTACCAGTGAATAGATGATTCCTGCGGTTAGCCCGTTGATGATTTGCTCAACCAGCATAGTGAACCTCCTTTTACCACGCTTCCTTGTAAATCTGGTAAATATCATCTGGTGACAACTTGCGAGGGTTGTTTTGCAAAAGTCGCTGCTCCTTGCTTGCCGCCTCTGCCATCCCTTTCAGGTCTTCCTCCTTCACCCCCACCTCTCTCAATCTCTGAGGGATACCCAGTTCGCGCGAGAGGACCACAATCTCTTCGATTACCTCGTCAGCTAGTGCTCTCGCGGTCTTTCCTGTGGTTGGAAGCCCAATCGTTTGGGCAACGTTTACGAATCTCTCCAGGCAAGCGACTTTGTTCCATTTCATGACGTAAGGAAGAAGCAGCGAGTTGGCCACACCATGGCTTACGTGAAAGCGTGCTCCAAGCGGATAAGCCAGCGCGTGAACCGCACCGACTCCGGCATTTGCAAAGCCTACTCCGGCCACCATGGCGGCGTACAGCATCTGGGAGCGCGCTTCCAGGTCGTCGCCGTTGCAATACGCTCGCCTGATGTTTTTCCAGATGACCGACATCGCTTCCAGACAAAAAGCATCTGTGAGCTGTGAACGATTGGGTCCCATCGAAAGGTACCCTTCCAACGCGTGAACGAATGCATCCAACCCGGTTGCCGCTGTAACCGCTTTCGGCATGCTCGTTGTCAAGGCAGCGTCCAGGATGGCCGTTTTGGGAATCAGGTAGGGGGAGACAATGCCTTTTTTTACTGCTTCCTCTTCCAGTGTCAAGATCGAGATCGGTGTAACTTCCGATCCTGTTCCGGCTGTTGTAGGCACTGCAATCAGCGGCATCCCCTCCTTCGGTATGAGATTGACGCCAAAGTAATCCCGCACGGAGCCCTCGTTTGTCATCATCACGGAAACAAGCTTGGCAACATCAATCGTGCTGCCCCCTCCGACAGCCAAAATGACGTCGTATTCGCCTTGTTTCGCAAAGGCGAGCGTTTCTTCAAATGACGAGATGGGCGGTTCCGGAATGATGTGGGAGTACAACGTGTACGGAAGTTGCAGTTGTTCCGTGACTTGACTGATGATCCCGTTGTCCACAAGGATCACGTCACAAAGCAGCAACACGTTGGTGCCGCCAAGTCTTGTAATCTCTTCCTGCAGCCTGCTTACGCTGCCTACTCCCGTAATCACGCGGGAGGGAATCTGGAGCGTGGTAATCATGACAATCCCCCTTTTACAATGTCACAACGATCAGCTTGGTTTCCGACATTTCCTGCATGGCGTATTTCACACCTTCCCGCCCCACCCCGGAATCTTTCACCCCGCCGTAGGGCATGTGGTCAAGCCGGAACGTAGGGATTTCATTAATGAGGACCTGGCCCACATGCAATTGGCGGGCGGCTTGAAAGGCAGTCGTCAAATCCTGCGTGAATATTCCCGCATTGAGCCCGTAACGGGATCGATTCGTTTTTTGAACGGCTTCCTCCATGGATTCAACCCGGTCGATCACGACAACCGGCCCGAATACTTCCTGGCAGACGAGTTTGCTCTGTGGGTCTGCATTCAGAACAAGCGTCGGAGAAATGACGTTTCCGTCGGTCCGACCGCCGTAGACGGTTGCGCCAAGTTGACGGGCTTCCTCGATCCATGCCAGGATTCTCTGACGGGACCGTTCATTGATAACCGCCGAGATATCCGTCGATTCATCAAGCGGATCCCCTATCTTCAGCTGATCCATCTTTTCACGGAAAGCCGTTACGAATGAATCGTAGATGCCCTCATGCACATAAATCCGCTGAGTATGGATACAAACCTGCCCGGCGTAGGCAAAAGCTCCCTCGACAGCACGTTCGACACAGCGTGCCAGATCACAATGCCGGTCAACGATCAGTGCCGAGTTCGAACCGAGTTCCAACGTAATCTTTTTGAGGCCCGATTGGCTTCGAATCAGCTTTCCTACCTCCGGACTGCCGGTAAATGACACTTTTTTTATCCGATCATCCTGCGTGACAACAGGTCCCAGCACAGGTCCATCACCAGACACGACATTCAATGCTCCATCCGGCAAGCCGGCCTGCTGGAAAATGCTTGCCAGCAGATAAGAGGATAACGGCGTTTGTTCCGCTGGTTTTAAGACCACGGTATTTCCGACAGCAATTGCCGGCCCTACCTTGTGAACAACCAAATTCAAGGGAAAATTGAAAGGAGTGATGGCAGCTACGACACCGATCGGTTCAAAAACGGTAAATCCCAGTCTGTTCTCTCCTCCGCGCGCCGCATCCATCGGGATCGACTCTCCATACATCGATTTCGCGCCTTCCGCTGAAAAACGAAGGGTTTGAACAGAGCGGCTTACCTCTGTTCTCGCAGCTCTAATCGGTTTTCCCGCCTCTATGGCGATGACACGCGCGACTTCTTCCGCCCGTTCTTCCAAAATCTGCGCAGCCCGGTACAAGATATCCGCCCGTTTATGTGCTGGGATCGCTTTCATTGTTTGGAATGCATGATCAGCAGCCTCAATGGCCGCCAGCATTTCCTCCCGGCTTGCCCGGGCGACTGTATCGATCAGGCTTCCATCGAACGGGTTATAAAGTTCGTAGTAATCGTTCGCTTGAACATCGATACCATTGATGAATAAATGTCTTGCCATTCTTCTTCCACCTTTTCTTTTAAATGTATACGTATTCATGAAGGGCGAAAAATAAAAAATGTATACGTATTCATTAATGACTAAGAGAAACTGCACCCCGTTACCGCAGGTGTGCTGTCGTTTCCCGAACCACCAGTTCTGGCCGTAATACGATTTGTTTTTGGCTTGTCGAATCTGAACCGTTTTCAATTAAATCGATGAGGTTTTCGATGGCCAACACTCCCATTTGCGATTTGTAATGTCCAACCGTAGTCAAACGGATTGCATGATGGGCTGCCATATCAATGTCGTCAATTCCGCACAAGCTTACATCTTCCGGAATTCGCAGTCCCAAAGCCATCAGCACGTCCATGCATCGAAGTGCCATTGCATCGTTGCCGCAGATGATCGCAGTGGGCGGACTGGATATATGCATCAATTGCAGCGTTGCCTTCTCCACTTCCTCGGGGGTCGCGTTCGTAATCGGCACCAATGAGGGGTCAACTGCCAGTTTGTGCTTTCTCATGGCATCTTCATAGCCTTTTTTACGTTCAAAGAAAGTCGATACATCAATGTGACCGGAGATAAATGCGATTCGACGATGCCCCAGTTGAATGACATGCTCGGTAATCATTTCCCCTGCCAAGCGGTTGTCGATCACTACGAAGTTCCCACCGCTTCTGGGACGCCGGTTGTACATCATGTACGGGATGCCCGAATCTTCCAGGCTTTGAAACATGGGGTCGTCCAAGAGTATGGAGGAGAGAATGATTCCGTCCGGCTTGTAACTGATTATGGATTCAAACAGGCTTACATTGTCCCCCATGCTCTCAAAGTAAACCATCACGTTGAATCCTTTTTGTGCTGCTAAACGCACGATTTTATCAGTCGTCTCCGCGAAAAACGAGTTCTCCAATGTACCGGAAATCAACGCGATGTTACGGGTTTGGTTCATCACCAAACTTCGCGCAATCAAATTTGGCCGATACTGGAGCTGGGCCATCGCGTTAAGGACTTTTTCCTTGGTACTTTTTTTAATGCCAGGATAATCGTTTAACACCCTTGAAACAGTTGCTTGAGAAACGCCGGCTAATTTTGCAACATCTTTTGATGTTACCATCGTATGATAAAGCCACCTTTTATGTATACGTATTCATTTATCCGCTTACATGAAATATATCATTCGATCGGATATGCGTCAACTATAAATGACTGAAAGTGTCAATAGTCTGTGAAAATGTCACCTTATCTGTTCAGTGAAAATGTCACTTGAATATCAAATAAAGTGCCCCAGTG
>NZ_JBIYSM020000046.1:0-27744 GCF_044759095.2 Brevibacillus soli | reverse complement strand
TTCGGAATCTGGGCTCATAACCTCAGAAGAGCAGCCCAAATGGCCAAATAAGCAACGATTAACGGATACAGTTACACAGTAGCCCCCTGAGATTCACCACAATGAGATGCTTCTGCCAAAAAACGATTTTTTCAGGAGTAACTAGCTAATGCCGGGTGGGTTTTCTTAAGCCAAATTTTATTTGCAGTGAGTTTGAAAAATTAAAGTATACTTGACTTATCGGAATTGTACGTATATATTTAGTAGCATTACACATCATTTTGGACAGCGGTTTGGAAGCGAGGCTCGATGAAGAGGCGAATGTCAAGTAACTCTTCTTACTTATAAGAAGAGTTTTTTATTGGAGGGGTTTTCGTGGAAAATGTAATTCAATTCTGGAAATATATACTTGATAATCAACAACAAATACTGTCGCTTACCTGGGAACATTTTCAGCTTGTTGGTTTGTCTTTGCTGGTCGCGATTGCCATTGGAGTTCCCCTGGGCATATTTCTGACAACAAATGAAGAATTAGCAGAATCGGTCCTGCAAGTTGCCAATATCATTATGACCATTCCAAGCATTGCTCTCTTTGGATTGATGATGCCGATTCTCTCCTTGATCAATCAAGGAATTGGATTTCTGCCGGCCATCATCGCGCTTGTTGTGTACTCACAGCTTCCCATTATTCGAAATACATACATTGCCATAAAGAATGTGAATCCCCATATTCGAGACGCCGCGGTCGGAATTGGGATGACGAGATGGCAGCGACTGCTAAAAGTGGAGATTCCAAACGCTCTTCCTGTTATGTTAGCAGGGATTCGTACAGCTGTTGTATTAAATATCGGGATCGGAGCGATCGCTGCCTTTGTGGGAGCTGGAGGATTAGGAGTTCTGATCAACCAGGGAATTGCGAGAACACACCCGTATATGATCCTTGCCGGCGCTTTATTCATATCCATTCTTGCACTCATTGCCGACAGCCTGCTTGGGTTGTTACAAAAACGATTTACACCTGTAAACTTGCGAGATGAATAGAACAGCATCGGAGGTGGCTGAAATGATTGAATTTAAACATGTTTCAAAAATATACAACAATCAGGTTGCCGTTCTTCAAGACATTACCTTATCTGTACCTGAAGGGAAAACGGTTGTTCTGTTAGGACCATCAGGCTGTGGAAAAACCACCTTGCTCAGAATGGTGAATCGCCTCGTTCCTCTTTCAAAAGGAGAAATTTTTATCAATGGAAAGGAAGTTCATCATTTTAATGAAATCGAACTTCGCCGCAGCATCGGGTATGTGATTCAGCATAATGGATTGTTCCCGAATATGACGATTGAACAGAACGTAATGATCGTACCTGCTTTATTAGGATGGGACGGGAATCGAAAGCAGAAACGATTTCATGAATTAATGGAATTGATCGGACTGAATCCCGATGAATATCGCAAACGATATCCCCACCAATTATCTGGAGGGCAGCAACAGCGAGTTGGAATCGCCAGGGCTATGGCCGCCGATCCACCGATCATGTTAATGGATGAGCCGTTTAGCGCTCTGGATCCTGTTATTCGCAATCACTTGCAAGATGAATTTTTAAACATTCAAAAACAAGTAAGGAAAACGATCTTGTTTGTCAGCCATGATATTGATGAAGCAATAAAACTAGGTGATTATATTGCCATTCTAAATAACGGGAAATTAGTGCAATATGATACTCCACATCGTCTGTTACTCTTTCCCAAAAATGAGTTTGTGACGAACTTTACCGGGAAAGATCAAACATTGAAACAGCTTAGTCTATATACGATTGTTGATTTAGTGAAAGCAGGCTATATTCGCCAAGTAGAAAACAGTTCCATGGATAAAACCATCGCAATTGACACAAACTTGCGCGAAGCATTGTCAAAATTGCTTTTTCTTTCAGATGAACAAGCTGTCGTTATGGATGGTCAAGAACCTGTTGGAATTGTTCATAGCCAAGATATCAAACAATTCTTGCACAGCCTTACGGATAGTCTTATGAGAAAGGAAGTGGACCATGAGGAAAGGAACGCTCTTTTCCAATCTGTTTAGATCCGTCTGCTTCTTGTGTTCAGTCGGTTTTCTTGTTTGGGCCTATCAAAGTGGATACTTTCAGCTAATTACCGACAATCCTGAGGAATTCTCCGTTTTATTTACGGAACATTTGAAACTTGTTGCGATCTCATCGCTACTTGCCATCGTCATCTCCTTTCCGATTGGCATTCTGATAACAAGGGAAAGATTTAAAACGTTTGAATGGTTTTTTCTCAACCTTGCCAATATGGGCCAAGCTGTACCAAGTATAGCTGTCCTGGCACTTATCATGTTAGTTCTCGGAATCGGTCTGTATACGGCTGTTCTGGCGCTATTTATGTATTCCGTCTTACCGATTTTACGAAACACTGTAGAAGGCATTCGATCGGTGGATCACCATCTATTGGATTCAGCTAGAGGGATGGGGCTAACTCCGGCACAAATTCTATTTCGAATTGAGATTCCCAACGCCTTGCCCATCATTATGGGCGGGATCAGAACGGCAGTTGTCCTGAATATCGGAAGTGCTGCCTTGGCCTATTTGATAGGTGGTGGAGGATTAGGGAATTACATCTTTACAGGTATTGAAATGCTGGATAGTACGTATCTCCTCTCAGGAGCCGTTCCTGTTACGTTGATGGCGATCGTTGCCGATTATGGTTTGCGTCTTGTGGAAAGGGCTATGACTTCAAAAGGGATCCGTTTGCAACAATCTATCATCAAATAAAAATATCGATTTTGGAGGCACACACATCATGAAAAAATCGCTGTATTTCACTCTTATTTTTGCCCTGGCTCTCTTTGCGCTTGCTGGATGCGGAAATGGTAATCCAACCGCAAGCCAAAACAAGGAATCCTCGAGCGATCCCATTGTTGTTGGTACAAAATATCATACGGAGTCTTACATTTTATCTAAAATTACCGCTCTTTATTTAAAAGAGAAAGGATATAAAATTGAAGAAGCCGGTCAAATGGGCGGCCAACTCTCTCGTAAAGCTCTAGAAAATAATCAAATTGATATTTACTGGGACTATACTGGAACAGCTTTAGTGAACTACTTAAAGCAAGATCCCATTTCCGATTCAAAAAAAGCTTACGAACTCCTTGCGAAAATGGATAAGGAAAAGAACAACATCATTTGGTTAAGTCCCGCTGCTTTTAACAACACATTCGCCCTTTTGTTAAAAAAAGAAAAAGCGCAAGAACTTGGCATCGAATCGATTAGTGATTTGGCGGCTTACATCAATAAGAACCCTGAAACATTGACCTTTGGTACAAACGCTGAATTTGCAGGACGTCCTGATGGGTTAAAAGGAATTGAAAAAGCCTATGGCTTTAAATTTGGATCCAAGAATGTCAAGCAAATGGAAACGGGCTTGCCTATTCAAGCATTGCATAATGGCGAGGTTGACGTAGCCGTTGCCTATTCGACAGATGGAAGAATTAAAGCGTATAACTTGAAAAGCTTGACAGATGACAAAGTCTACTTCCCTGCTTATAACGGTGTTGTCACAACTCGTGCAGACGTATTGGAACAATACCCGGAACTTGATAAAGAACTAAAGCCAATTGTAGATAAATTAGATGATGAAACCATTACCGATCTGAACTATCAAGTGGATTATGAAAAGAAAAGTGTTGAAGAAGTAGCGAAACAATGGTTAGTACAAAACGGATTTATGAAATCAAATTAACATCCCCAGATGTTTGGGAAAGGGAGACAATCAATGACTTGGATTAAACCATTGAAACAAGCAGAAATCAAAGAATTGGAGATATATGATGAACTGAAGCAGCCGGTTGACGTATTTATGCGTTTACTAGCCAATGATCCCGAGTTATTAAAGGCGTTCGTTCCACTGCAGAGGGCTGTGAAAAGTGCACCATTTCCGGAAGTAATCAAAGAAATCGTCATTACCTTCGTGTCCTTGCGGAATGGCTGTCAATATTGTACGAAAAGCCATGGTTTGTTACTGAAGGAACTAACGGCTGACGAAGATATTTTAGCGAAATTGGATCAATATGAGTCGGCAAACTTTTCAGAAGAAATCAAAACGATTTTGCGTTATGCTGAAAAGTTAACGGCGAAACCAGTTCAAGTTAGACAGGAAGATCTTGAAGCCATCAAGCAATTTGGATATAATGACAAACAAATTTTTCAGCTGAATCAATTGATTGCGTATACTTCTTATACCAATCAAATTTCAATTGGATTAGGGCTTTAATCACGAAAGGGGCTGTCCCAAAAGCCATGAAAACTGGCTGAGGGATCGCCCCTTTTGTTTCAAAGTAAAGTCTATATTCTGTAGATTTTCCGCTCTTGCACAAGCAGTACCTCCAAATCGACATAGTATTGTGTATATACGTTGAAATGGAGATGAAGAGATGTCACTCCAAACACATGGTCATTTGAGGAGCAGAACCAAAATAGATATCCTGATCCCTGTGATCGAGAAGGATTTGAAAACCCTCCCGTTTGTTGTTCATGGAGTAAGAAGGAATGTGAAGCATCCGATCGGCCAAATCTTCATCGTTGCTCCCAGAAGTAAAAGAATCATGAGATTTTGCAAGCAAATGAACTGTACATTTATGGATGAAAATTCTGTCCTGCCGATTCGAAAACAAAATATCCGGTATCGTACAAAAAGATGGTCAGGCTGGATTTTGCAACAATTGTTAAAACTGAGCGGCGATCGATTCTGTTCGCAAAACTTTTTTTTGGTTCTGGATGCCGACACGGTGCTCATTCGTCCGCATATTTTCAGGCTCAATCAAAAGACGGTCTTTTATTGCAGAAATTGGAGCCATCATCAATATTTTAGAACCTACCAAAAACTGCTGGGCAGAAAGGCTGCCTCCCGTCCCTCTTTTGTGAACCACTACATGCTGTTCGAGAAATCGAAGCTTTCCCAATTGAAAAGGGCCATACAAGCCAGACATAAAACAAGCTGGCATTCGGCGATCCTAAAATGTATCAACAGATCGAAGCTCTTCGCCTTTTCAGAATTTGAAACCTATGGAAACTTTGTCCGCTCCAAATATCCCGGCAGGTTCATTCTCCGAAGATCCTTGAACAAGATGATAAGAGGAGACGCGCGGAATCTTTCCGGATCCACTGTGAAGAGGTTGACAAAAAAATACAGATCGATCTCCTTCCATAAGCGGAGATGGTATTACCGTAAATAAAAGGGGGTGTACGATGACAAATGATCAAGTCGTCTGGAGAGGTCCTGTGCTTAGAGCCGGCGGTACTGGAACAGCGAGCAGGGAATATGCGCTTGCGCTGGATCGGCTGGGCGTTCCTGTCAAAGTGGAGGCGAAAGGGAAAAGGTCCCGTCACAAAAGGTTGACCTATCTCATGAGCAGGCCCTCTGCCAAAAACAGGCGGAAAATATTAATCTATCACCATACACCAAATACCATTCGCATCAATCAGGCAAGAAAAAGATTTCATCGCATCGTTCTGAATACCGTTTGGGAAACGACAAAAATCCCCAGGAATTGGTTTCCCAACATCAATCGATTTGATGCAGTCTGCGTACCCTCCCTTCACAACAAGAGAGCATTGATCAACAGCGGCGTAAAAATCCCGATATTCATTGTCCCGCATGGAGTGAATCCGAACAGGTTTACTCCCTACAACAAAAAACTCTCGTTAAAAAATACTGCCGGAAAGTTCGTTTTTGTATCTGTATTCGGTTTTCAACATCGCAAAAATCCCGAAACCTTGTTAAGGGCCTATTGGGAAGAATTTTCTCCCAAGGACAAAGTCGTCTTGGTAATCAAAACAAGCGGATACGCACGTCATGAAACGCAAAAATGGATTCGGAATCGAATTCTGGGTTACAGGAAAAGACTTGGTTTTCACGCAAAGAATACCGCTCCTGTCATCCTTTTATCCCGTTATGTCCATAACGGGCAGCTTACAGGTTTATACAGGCTTGGCCATGCATTTGTTCTTCCTACAAGGGGAGAAGGGGTGGGTTTGCCGTTTCTCGAATCTCTGGCAAGCGGTGTTCCCGTAATCGCTACGCGATGGGGGGGACAAATGGACTTCTTGCGCGATCGAAATTCATTTTTCATAGGGTATAAGTTAATGAACCCTGCTCTACGCATGCATGGCAGACATGCGATAGCACGTACCTTTCGCCATTTGTTTGCACAAAAGGGACAACTTTGGGCGGAAGCGGATCTTCGTAGCGTAAAAAGACAGATGAGATATGCCTATCAACATCCCGGTCTTTGCAAAAGGAAAGGGCTGCAAGGCAGAAGAGATATTCGACAACGATCGTGGAATCATGCGGGCATGGCATTGAAACGAGCAATCGAAAAGGTCATCCGGACAAATAAACACCGATGAGTATAACCTCTTTGAAAGGAGGGGTGATCTTGAAAGTTGTATTATTATCTGGTGGTTCTGGAAAAAGACTTTGGCCGCTATCCAATGAGATCCGATCCAAAATCTTTCTAAGGCTGCTAAGAACAGCGGACGGCGGCAGTGAATCCATGATCCAGAGAGTTTGCAAACAATTGGACTCGGTGGGCTTGCTTCCCTCTACTTTCATCGTTACGCATGAAAGCCAAATGGAGATCATGAAAAACCAAATCGGAGACAGGATCCCCATCATCAGCGAACCCTATAAAAGGGGAACATTTACTGCTGTCGCTTTGGCCACAGCCTATTTTCATTCCATTCTTCAGGCAAATCCGGACGAAATTGTTTGTTTTCTTCCTGTCGATGTATTCGTAGAACCGACATTCTTCGAACGATTCCATACATTCCCGGAAATCCTTTCTCACTCCCAAGCAGATCTAGCCCTCCTCGGAACGAATCCCAAGCATCCATCCGATCAATACGGTTACATTGTGCCTGCGAAGGGAAACGGCGGGATTGATTACTACCCCGTCGATCAATTCGTTGAAAAGCCTGATATCCAGAATGCAAGCAGCCTGATGAAAAGGAATGCTCTGTGGAATTGCGGCGTATTCGCCTTTTCAATAAAGTTCATGCTTTCTCACTTGCAAAACAATGGACTTCCCATCGTGTATGAGGAATGGCTTGCGAAATATGAACACCTGCCTGAATTGAGTTTTGATCAGGAAGTCGCAGAAAAGGCCCGTCATGCGGTTGTCATCCCGTACAATGGGGATTGGAAGGATTTGGGCAGTTGGGATGCATTGGGAGAGCATCTTGGAAGCAACGTCATCGGTCCAGGAGAAATTTCAGATGACTCCATCAATACACATGTAGTCAATGAGCTTCCCCATCCGATCCATGTGATCGATGTGTCCAATAGTATCGTAGCCGCAAGCCCGGATGGCATTCTGGTAGCGAGCAAAAACCATTGCAGCAGAATTAAACAAATGATCCGCAACGTTCAGCAAAGACCAATGTACGAAGAACGAAGATGGGGAACCTACAGAGTTTTGGACCATTCCAAGACGGAAAAAGAAATGGAAACACTCACGAAAAAAATCGCGTTGTTTTCAGGCAAAAATATCAGCTATCAATTGCATCACAAGAGAAAAGAAATCTGGACCATCATTTCCGGTTCTGGCGAGTTTATTTTGGACGATAAACTCTACCAGATAAAAACGGGGGATGTTCTGCAAATCCCTTGTGGTGCAAAGCATGGAGTGAAGGCGATTACGCCGCTTGAATTTATCGAAGTGCAAATCGGGACTGAGCTTGTTGAAGAAGATATCACACGTTTAGCCATGACCTGGGAGGAAGCGGTCCAGTTTTGCAAGAATGGAGATTCCGAGTGAACGCTCCTTGCTCGAAGGGGCAAAAAAAACCAGCCTGTCATCATCCGGAGAAGAGAGACTAACGCCCCCTAGTATCCCCGTGTCTACGTCTCTACGCTGGCAGGCTGGCAAAGGCGCTCCGCAAATGAAAACCGCCTCCTATCAAAAACCAAGAGAGCACTTTTTTCAGTGATCAGTAGTTTTCTCCGGTTCTACCCCGATAGGAATGGGTATGGCCGTCATTAAAGGTGGTTTCTCCCCCAAATTCGTGATAATGGCCGCCATCGGGGAGAGGGATTGGCGGCCCCGTCCAACCGCGAAAGGAATGAACGTGCCCGTCTTCAAAAGATGTGACGCCCTCGTAATAATGAACGTGACCAATCCCCATCCTTGGGTATGGAGGAGTGGTTCTTCCTTGAACCGTATGGCGATGTCTGTCATCATAACTGGTTCGTGTCGAATAGCTGTGTATATGTCCGGGGATGTCGGCATACCGAACGAAAGTGATCCTATGGGAATGTTCTTTTTTCTCTACAGGTAATGCTGAAATCACTCCGTCCGAAACGGCATGGGCCCAGGGAGAATGATGACGAGAAAAAAATGGATTTGTTCGATAGAAAGTGACATCTTTTTTGGGAAGCGGGTTGTATAATTTCACTGGGAGAATCGATCGTTCCGTAAAAACCAGGGGGATTCAGAGATGAAAATCACGGTCAAGGGAATGACTATAGAAGGGACGCCGCATGAGGTGACTGCTTTTTTGCAGATGAACAATCTGCTTCCGATTCCACATTCGACAGACAAAGATTCGTCCTCGTTGGAGCCTTCTGCGCTAAACCTGTTGCTTTACAAGCAGATGGGGAAACGGCACTATCAAAATCGATATTTCTAAGGCTGGACAAAAACGACTCTTCCTGTTTCGGAAGAGTCGTTTTTTTTGGTATATAGGAATGTATAAATTTGGACATCCAATAAAGCCACTAGGAAAGCATTCGGGGCCCCAGCCGACACCAGCGATCGCTTAAGTCGGCTGGGTTTTCTTATCGTGTAGGAAAGTTTAAGGGCTTCACCGTTTGAAAGCGTCCTGAAATAAACTTTCCGGAACGCATAAAAAGTTTCCTCTAACGAAGAACCAGCTTCTTCGAGAGGGCTTCAATCGAAGCTTTTTTTACGTCAATTTTCAGCAGATGCGGAAGCCGGAGATCGGTCAAAAAGGGGAGAAAAACGGCCCTGCATCAGTGAGTCTATCAACTGTTCGCCGGTTAATGAAATGGTGATGCCCGGATCGGGAATGTCCACGATGAATGTGGCTTCGCGGTAGCGATACCAGAGCATGCCGACCGGATGAACAGCATATACGGCCACATCTTTCTCCAGTCTTCGAGCCGTCTGGGCGATGTCGCGAAGAGCACAAAACAACTCGCCCCAGACAGGAAGATAAGGCTTTTGCCGATGCAACTGCAGAACGGAAATCAGTGTTTCTTTTTGCTGCTTGAGCAAATCTTCTTGCATTTCCACGGAAACCACGGGCCATACTCCTCACAAAAATATGTAAGAATCATTGTAAGAGGATTTCGTTCATTAGGCAAGCGGGGAGATGGCGAGTAGATTCATCCTAGGATTTTCGTATTTTCCTGCGTCTCGCCCGATTTCGATATTGAAATGCCAATCTCCTGATCGTCCGATAGTAGGTTTGATCGGAAAGCTTGGCAAATAACCCGTGGGAAGGAAAATCGAAGTTGACTTCAATAATGGAAAGGTGTCCCTTTTTATCGACAGCGTAATCAATGCCGATTTGAGACGAGTGTTTATAACGGTTAAAGTGACGGCAAACCACATAGCTCAAACGAATCATGTCGCGGATAAACGGGCGGACTTGATTGGGCTCTATGGCATTGGAACGAATCAAGGCGCGATCCACCTTTGTTACATACCCGCCGCCGCGGGCCACGTTGGTTATGACACTGGTTGGCCCCGCCACCTTGGCCAGCATGCCGGCATATTGCCATTTCCCCAACCCGTTGCGCATCATCATCACGCGAATGTCAAAAGGACGCCCTTCTATTTCCGCCAGATCGATCCCTTTTTGGATCACGCAGCGCGCTGCCACGGAGTGTTGGTTTATTTTTTGGTACAACTCATCCAGCGAGGAAGCGTGCACAGATTGCCCCCGCTCTACGACAAATTCGTAGCCGCCCTGTGTCTTCCATACTTTCATGATCCCTTTTCCCATATGTTTGTTGCTCGGTTTAATAAAGACTGTGTTGTACTTGTTTAGGTACTCGGCTAAAGAGGAGCGCTGATAGATGGAAGTCGAGGGCAAATAGCTTCGGATCAATGGGTTTCTGGAAAAGAAATTGTGAAGACTCCATTTGGATGACGGTATCATAACATGCCCCCCGTTTTTGGTGTCAGTCGGTATAGCAGGGCGAAGGTGTAAGTGGAAGTTCCTTCCTACGTTAATATATACAGGGTCTGATGAAATGCCACTTTATTAGAGGATGTTTATAAAGTCCGGGAAACATTGCCGTCGCATCTCTTCGTTGCGTCGTCGCTCCGCTGCGCCGCACAGGACGTGCAAGTGTCGGCGTGGCCCCAGGACGGGGCGCTCTTAGCCGACCTTGGCTTTGTTTGTCCTCCTTTTTAAACGCCCACTATTATCTTTTTCATGTAACAATATTTTGTAAATGGAAATTGACTGGGGTAATTTTGTTTCTTATAATAAATTCATAAAATTCTGTTTGGTAAGCGCTATCAAAAAAGAGGAGGCGATGACGGTGAATCAACCGCCAAACCGGCAGGCGTACCGGGAGAAACGGGAGCATCTGCTGGTCGGATTGATGTCGGGAACCTCGCTGGATGGCGTGGATGCGGCACTGGTTGCCATTCACACGGACGAACGGGAGGATATTGTCGGCGTGCGTCTGCTGGGTTTTCACTATCTGCCCTACTCAGACGAGCTGCGGCAGCTGTTGATGAGCCTGTGCCGCGTGGAGACAGCACGGCTGGATCAGCTGGTAACGGCCCATTTCGGTTTGTCCGAGTGGTATGCCGAAGCGGTGCGGCAACTGCTTGAGAGATCAGGCATGAGAGCTGCCGAGGTGGACGCCCTCTGCATGCATGGGCAAACGGTGTGGCACATTGCCGGACGGACGACTTTCCCGGGGCCGAATGGAGCTGTTGATGTACGGGCCTCGCTGCAAATCGGGGAGTTGTCCACGCTGGCAGAGCGGACGGGCATTCCGGTCGTGGGCAACTTCCGGGCCAGGGATCTGGCAGCCGACGGTGAAGGAGCCCCGCTCGTTCCGTACGCGGATTACATATTGTTCCGCGATCCTCTCAAGGGTCGGCTTTTGCAAAACATCGGCGGCATCGCCAATGTAACGGTGCTGCCGGCAGGGGCTCGTATCGACGATCTGCTTGCATTTGACACCGGGCCGGGAAACATGGTGATCGATCAGATCATCCATCACGTCACAGGGGGCAGACAGCGTTTCGACGAGGGGGGAAAGATGGCCGCGAGCGGAACTGTCTGCGAAGAGCTGCTGCAGCAGCTCCTGGCTGATCCGTACTACGCCCAGCTGCCGCCGAAGAGCACCGGCCGGGAAGTGTACGGTCATGCTTTCGCCGAACAGCTGCTGGCGGAAGGGGAGAAGCGGCAGCTGTCGGGTGCCGATCTGACAGCTACCGCTACGGCGTTGACAGCCGCCACCATCACACAGGCGTACCGACAGTTCGTCTTTCCTTCCACGAGTGTTGACGAAGTAATCGTCTCCGGCGGCGGCGCTCACAACCAGACTCTCCTCCGGATGATTCGAAACCAGCTTCCGGCGGGTGTCACACTCACCACCAGCCAACAGTTTGGAGTGCCGGATGACGCCAAGGAGGCGATCGCTTTTGCCATTCTGGGGCATGAGACGCTGATGGGCAGACCCGGCAACGTGCCATCCGTGACGGGGGCAAGAAGAGCGGTACCACTCGGCAACATCTGCTATTAAAAAAGGTAAGCATAGGGGGACTCATTGTGAAAAAAAGGGTTTTGGCAGGCTTTTTTCTATCCTTGTCATTGATGCTTTCCGCTTGTACCGGCGGAGGCAATGCGCCGGGCGATCAGGCCAACCAGGGCAATCAACAGCCGGCAGTGACCAAATCGGAGCTGATTGTGGCGGCGGAACAAGAGCCGGTGGGCTATGACCCTCACAAAGTTCCGGCTGCCTCCAGCGTCCGCGTATACGCGCTCGTGTACGACAGCTTGACCAAGCTGGATGAAAGCCTGAACGTGATTCCCAACCTCGCAGAAAAGTGGGAGGTTGCCCCGGACGGCAAAACCATCACCTTTACGCTGCACAAAGGCGTGAAGTTCCACAACGGCCAGGAGATGACGGCGGAAGACGTAAAATACAGCTTTGAGCGCATCCTGAATCCTGACACCGGTGCCATTGCGAAATCCTACTTCTCCAGCGTGGAAGCAATCGAGGCGAAGGATCCGACTACGATTGTCTTCAAGCTGAAAAATCCGGATGCGGCTTTTATCGCCAATACAGCCAGCGCCTTTGCCTCCATCGTGCCAAAGGGTTCAACCGACCTGACCAAGGACGCGATGGGAACAGGTCCGTTCAAGCTGGAAAAAAGCGAACCGGGACAGTACGTTTTGTTGAAGAAAAATCCAGACTACTGGAACAAGGACCTGCCAAAAGTGGAGGCAATCAAGTTCCAAATCATGAAGGACGAAGCGGAACGTCTTGCAGCCATCCGCTCCGGCAAGGTAGACATCAGCACCGTTTCCGCAGATTCTGCGAAGCTTTTGGAAGGCAAGCCGGGTGTCCAGGTGAAAAGCTACCAGTCCCTGGAGTACAGCTACCTCGGCATCAACGTGAAGAAAAAGCCGTTCGACGATCCGCGCGTGCGCCAGGCGATCAGCTATGCCATTGACCGCAATCAGATTGTGCAAACCGTCTGGAAAGGGCAAGCGTCCCTGACCGGTCCGATTGCTCCGGCCCTGACCAACTGGGCGCTTGATCCGGCCGCTTACCCGAGCTACAAGCAGGATATCGCAAAAGCGAAGCAGCTCCTGGCGGAAGCAGGCTATCCCAACGGTTTCGAAACCGTACTGGAGACGGCTGCCACTTATCCCGACATGGCAGAATCGGCGCAAGTTCTGCAACAGCAATTGAAGGCGATCGGCATCAACGCGAAGATCAATCAGCTTGAGTGGGCCAAATACATTGAGACCTGGAAGTCCAAGGACATGACCTTGCTGGTGGGACGGAACACGTCCGGAGTGGACTCCGACCGTTCCATGCGCTTCTTTTTCCACACCGAGGGTTCCGCGAACGTGTGGAACTACTCCAACCCGAAATACGACGAGCTGGTTGTAAAAGCACTGCAAACCGTCGATCAGGGTGAACGCAAAAAACTGTACGACCAGGCACAGCAGCTGCTGGTGGAGGATGCGCCTAATCTGTTCCTCGCATCGCCGAAAAACTTTTACGCCGTAAGCGACAAGGTTGACTTCACGCCGACTGCTGCCGGCGAGGTTTATTCGCTGATCAAAGCATCCGTGAAGTAGCAAATAGGGAGTCGGGGAGTCACTGCCTCCCCGGCCCTTTCTTTTCTGGAGGGGTAGAAGTGGGAAGTTATCTGATCAAACGCATCATTAGCCTCGTTCCCATCCTGTTCGGCATCACCATTCTCGTCTTTACCATCCTGCATCTGGTGCCGGGCGATCCTGCTTCCATCATGCTGGGGACCAACGCGACACCGGAGGCGATCGCCGCCCTGCGCAAAAGCATGGGCTTGGACAAACCATTGCTTCAGCAGTATCTGCACTGGCTTGGCGGGCTGTTGAAAGGGGACTTCGGTGTCTCCGTGCATACCGGTGAGCCGATTTTGCCGCAAATTGTAAAACGTTTTGCCATCACACTGCAATTGACGGTTTTCGCCGTTCTCATCGGCTGGACGATTGCCATCCCGTTTGGAATCCTGTCGGCCGTTCGCGTTCACACAAAGACGGATATTGCGGTGCGGATCGTCACCCTGCTGGGAATCTCCGTCCCCAACTTCGCGATCGGAACGCTGCTGATGCTCGGTCTCTCTCTGTACTTCGGCTGGTTTCCCCCGATTGATGTGGTCAGCTTCTGGGAGGATCCGGCGGAGGCGTTCAAGGTGTTTATCCTGCCTGCCGTCACTATGGGCATTGTCGTTGCTGCCGGTGTTATGCGAATGACGCGTTCCGCGTTTTTGGAGACGATGGACAAGGAGTTTATCCGCACCGCTCGGGCGAAAGGCAACAACATGTGGACGGTGGTGTTCGGACACGCTCTTCGCAACTCGTCCATTCCCATCGTGACAATCGCGGGAATGCAGATCGGGTATCTCTTGGGCGGGTCGGTTATCGTGGAGCAATTGTTCTCCATTCCGGGATTGGGTCAGTACGTGCTGGACGGTATCTACCAGCGGGACTACCCGGTGGTGCAGGGGGGCGTCTTGTTCGTGGCGCTGGTCTTCGTCCTGGTGAACCTGTTGATTGACGTGATCTACACCTGGATTGACCCGCGAATCAAGTATTAAGGGAGAGACAACATGAGTACATTTCGACGACGTTTTTTGGAAAACAAAACCGCAGTCGCCTGTCTCGTCATCCTCTGTCTGCTCGCCGCTTGCGCCCTGCTGGCGCCGATGATTGCCCCGCATGACCCGACCGAGATGTTTCAGGACCACCGGATGGAAGGAAGCTCAGTTCAGTTCTGGCTGGGCACCGACCAGTTCGGCCGCGACCTGTTCAGCCGCATCGTCTACGGCGCCCAGGTGTCGCTCGTGGTGGGACTCTCTTCGGTGTTCGTCAGTGTGGTATTCGGAGCGTTGTTTGGGCTGATCGCCGGCTACTTTGGCCGCTGGGTGGACGGTTTTATCATGCGGGTCATGGACGTGCTGTTTGCGTTTCCGGAAATCCTGCTTGCTTTGGCGATTGTCGCCGCGTTGGGGCCGGGTACGATCAATACCATTCTCGCCATCGGGATCGTCAACATTCCCATTTTTACGCGTACCGTCCGGGGAGCCGTGCTGGCGGTAAAAAATCTGGAATTTGTTGAAAGCGCCCGTGCCATCGGAGCCAACACACCGCGCATCTTGTTCCTTGAGATTTTCCCGAATGTGACGGCACCGCTGCTGGTGCAGGCGTCGCTTGCCATTTCGGGGGCAATCCTGACCGAGTCGGCGCTAAGCTTCCTGGGGCTTGGGATCCAGCCGCCTGATCCATCCTGGGGAGGCATGATCTCGGAAGCGCGAAGATACATGGAGCTTGCACCCGGCATGATCATTTGGCCCTGTGCAGCGATGACCGTCACCATCCTGTCGTTTAACATGTTCGGCGACGCTGTCCGCGACATTCTGGATCCGCGCCACCGCAGCAAGTAAAAGGGGGGCCATGATGGAAAAAGAACGGATTGTGGAGCGCCTCAGAGAAAACCTGGAGAACGGCATCCGACAAGGCATTTTCCCCGGCGGGGTAACCAGTCTGACCGTTGGCAGCGAACCGCCCATGATCGTCGCAAGCGGTGCGGTGGAGGCGGGGGAACAAGCTCAGCCGGCCAGTGAACGGATCGTCTACGACATGGCTTCCCTGACCAAGGTGATGGTGACCTTGCCGTTGGTGCTGATCAGCGTACAGAAGGGAAAGCTCTCCCTGACCGATCCGTTGATCACGTACGTTCCCGAACTCGAAGCGGGACAGGACACCGTGCGAAAGCGAAAAATCACTCTGCTCCACCTGCTCACCCACACCTCGGGACTGCCGGCGTGGCGCCCTTATTTCATACTGGGACAGGGGCGGGAAGCGTACCTGCGATTGTTGGCCGACGAGAAGCTGATGGGCGTTCCGGGGGAGCAGGCGGTGTACAGCGACCTGGGATTCATGCTGCTCGGCTTCGTCCTGGAACGCATCTGGGACGAGGAGTTGAGCCGGTTGGCACAGCGCCTGATCTTTCAGCCGAGCGGAATGACCATGACGACCTACAAGCCGCTTGCGGCAGGAATTGCTGCTGAGCTGATCGCACCGACGGAGGACGGCAACGGTTACGAGTTGGAGATGGTCAGGCAGCAGATCGTGCAGGCGTCAAGCACCGGTCATCCATCTGCGGCAATCTGGCAGGAGTGCCTGGACCGGTTTGTCTGGAGGAAAGGCATCATCCGCGGGACGGTGCACGATGGCAACTGCTGCTACGGTCTGGGCGGGGTAAGCGGGCATGCGGGCCTGTTTTCCACGATCGGGGACGTTGAGCGTTACATGCTCATCTGGACCTCAAAGGAAGCCGAGGTCCGTCTCGACCCCGTATTGCGTGCGCACGCCACCCGTTGTTACACCGGCCCGTTCGCACCCAAAAGAGCGATGGGCTGGGAGGCTTCGGCAACAGTCGGCACGCTGGAACAAACGGCAGCCGGCTGTTCAGGCGGCGATCTGCTTTCGGCAGCAGCCTATGGACACACCGGCTTTACCGGCACCTCCGTCTGGCACGATCCGCTGCGAAGCGCCACCCTTATCACCTTGACGAATCGCGTCCATCCCACCGTCAGCAACCGGATGGGAGAGTGGCGCAAAAGCCATCACAACTCCGTTTTTTCGCTGGTAACGCCATCACTCCGAGAAGAAAGGTGAGAACCCGATGCTGGAGATTCAAAACTTGCGTACGTCTTTTATCCAATCCGGCAGGAAGCTGACCGTGATCGAAGATGTCAGTTTCTCCGTAAAAGCGGGAGAAACGCTCGGCGTCGTCGGGGAATCCGGTTGCGGCAAAAGCGTTACCAGTCTGTCGATCATGCGGCTCTTAGGCAAGAACGTGGATTTGTCAGGCAGCATTCGTTTTCAGGACAGAGAGCTCCTGGAACTGACGGAAAAGCAGATGCAATCCGTGCGCGGCAACCAGATTGCGATGATTTTTCAAGAACCGATGACCTCTCTCAATCCGCTGCATCCAATCGGAAAACAGATCAGCGAACCGCTGCGCCGTCATCTTGGCTTGTCCAGACAGGCGGCCCGGGAACGTGCCGTCCAATTGTTGAAGGAAGTGGGGATCCCCCGCGCAGAGGAAATCGTTTCCGAATATCCCCACCAACTGTCCGGCGGGATGCGGCAGCGCGTCATGATCGCCATGGCGATGGCCTGCAATCCCAAGCTGTTGATTGCCGACGAGCCGACAACGGCGCTGGACGTAACCATTCAGGCGCAAATCCTGGAACTGATGAAAAGGGTGCGGCAGGAGCACGGCACGTCCATCCTGCTGATTACCCATGATCTCGGGGTCGTGGCGGAGATGTGCCACCGTGTGATCGTGATGTATGCGGGCCAAATCGTGGAGCAGGCAGATGTGAACAGCTTGTTCAACGACCCGAAACACCCGTACACAAGGGGACTGCTCAACTCCATGCCAAGCGTCAAAACCGAACGGGAGCGGCTTGACGCCATTCCCGGCACAGTGCCGATGCTGCACGAAATGCCGCAGGGCTGCCGATTCGCGCCGCGCTGTTCCCGGGCAATGGAGATCTGCCGCGAGCAAAATCCGGAGCTCTTGGACGTCTCCGACACGCAAAAATGCCGTTGCTGGCTGTATGGCGAGGAGGGACGGGCATGACACAGCCCCTCTTGGAAATCAAGGGTTTGAAAAAACATTTTACGACGAAAAAAGGCCTGTGGGGGAAAGAAAAAACCGTTCGAGCCGTCGACGGGGTGGACTTGACCGTTTATCCCGGTGAAACCGTCAGCATTGTGGGCGAGTCTGGCTGCGGAAAATCGACGACCGGCCGCTGCATCCTGCGACTGATTGAACCGACTGACGGGGAGATCCTGTTCCAGGGGCGGGACATCCGCAAGCTGAACGCAACAGAGCTGCGCAGAGCCCGCCGCGACATGCAGCTGGTGTTTCAGGATCCGTTTGCTTCACTCAACCCGCGGAAAACCGTGGGCCAAATCCTGCAGGATCCGCTGATCGTGCACGGAATCGGCACGCCCGCTGAACAGCGGAAACAAGTGGAGGAAATGATCGAAATCGTCGGATTAACCAGGCAGCACCTGGATCGTTTTCCGCATGAGTTTTCCGGCGGCCAGCGGCAGCGTGTCGGAATCGCCCGCGCCCTGATCCTGCGCCCCAAGCTGGTTATCGCCGACGAACCGGTTTCCGCGCTGGACGTGTCCATCCAGGCGCAGATTCTCAACCTGATGCAGGATTTGCAAAAGGAGTTTCAGCTTACGTATCTGTTTATCTCTCACGACTTGAGCGTAGTGCGTCACATCTGTGACCGAGTGGCGGTCATGTACCTGGGAAAAGTGGTCGAGGTAGCCGACAAAAGGACCCTGTATGAAAAGCCGACCCATCCGTACACGCAAGCGCTCCTGTCCGCCGTGCCGGTGCCGGATCCGAACCAAACGGTGAAGCGAATCATTTTGGAAGGGGATCTGCCAAGTCCGGCCAACCCGCCTTCGGGCTGTACGTTTCACCCGCGCTGTCGGCACTCTATGGAGACGTGCAGGACGACCATCCCTGCGCTCAGGCAGACGAAGGCCGGACACTTTGTTTCCTGTCATCTGGAGTAAGGCGGGTATCGATTTGAAGCAAAGGAGGTTGGAGAGGACATGCTTGAAAAACTGGATGAGTTGACGACGGAATTGCAGAACGAACAGACACATAACCTCGATACGCTGTCGGTACAGGAGATTCTGCGGTTGATGAATGAAGAGGATAAAAAGGTTCCCTACGCCGTAGCACAGGTGCTGGACCAGGTGGCGCAAGCGGTGGAACTGATTGCAGACTCGCTGGAAAAAGGGGGGCGGTTGTTTTACTTTGGCGCCGGAACAAGCGGGAGGCTGGGGATATTGGACGCTTCCGAGTGTCCCCCGACGTTCGGGACGGATCCGGAACTGGTGCAAGGCATCATCGCCGGAGGTCCTTCTGCCATGGTGAAGGCGGTGGAAGGGGCAGAGGATTTGCCGGAGCTGGGCGAGCAGGATGTGCACAAGTACGGTGTAACCGCTCGTGATGTTGTCGTCGGGATTGCCGCCAGCGGGCGCACGCCGTACGTGATGGGAGCGCTCCGGGAAGCGAGAAAGCTGAACGCCAAAACGATCGCTCTCTCCTGCGTGGAAACGGGGTTGATCAGCGCGTGGGCGGACATCGCCATCAATGTGGTGGTCGGGCCTGAGGTGTTGACGGGATCGACCAGACTGAAATCGGGAACCGCGACAAAATTGGTGCTGAACATGCTGACCACTGCAGTGATGATCAAATTGGGAAAAGTATACGGCAACCTGATGGTCAACGTGCAGGCAACCAACGGAAAGCTGAAGGAACGCGTCAAACGGATCGTGATGGAAGTGACCGGCGCCAGCTATGAAGAGGCGGAACAGTTGGCCAAGGTGGCCAACGGCGACGCCAAGACGGCAATCATCATGAAGCTGACCGGGCTTGGTGTTGAGGAATCTGTGCGGCTGCTGGATGAAACAGGCGGCAGAATCCGCGAGGCGATTGAACGCTACGGCTGAAATCGTACGGGCCGCAAGCTGGTTTGTCGGGAAGGAGCTGGTTGGGCATGAAGGTTGTCAAAGTGGAGAAGTACGAAGAGGTATGCGAACATGCCTCGGAAATGGTGCTTACGGCTTGGAAGCAGCATCCGCAGCTGGTTTTGGGACTCGCCACCGGCTCGACTCCGATCGGATTTTATCGGAGGCTGGTGGAACGATACCTGCAGGAGCGTCTTGATTTTTCCGGAATCACCACGTTCAATCTGGACGAGTATTACCCGATCAAGCGCAGCCATCCGCAAAGTTTCGCCCGTTTCATGAAGGAACATTTTTTTGATCACGTCAACATTCCCGCGGAACAGATTCACATCCTGAACGGAGAAGCACTAGACACGGGGGAGGAGTGCAGCCGGTTTGAAGCTGGCATCGATGCGGCTGGAGGGGTCGACATTCAGATCCTCGGAATTGGCCGCAACGGTCATATCGGCTTCAATGAACCGGGGACACCGTTTGGCTCCCGATCCCATCTCGTTGCCCTGACGGCCAGCACCATTCAGGCAAATTCCCGCTTTTTTGCCGATCCGTCGGAGATGCCGCGGCACGCTTTGACCATGGGGATTCAGACCATTATGAAAAGCAAAAAAATACTCCTGCTGGCAGTCGGAGAGGGAAAAGCGGAAGCCATCCGTCTGGCGCTGCAGGGGCCAGTCACGGAAGCGATGCCGGCGTCCATTCTTAAGCGTCACCCGGACGTGACACTGATACTGGACAGAGGGGCTGCTTCTCTGTTGGGAGGAGGGGTTCAAGATGCTGCCGCAAGAGATTCGCAATAAATTGAGAGCCATTGTGGGAGAAGCCCACTGTCTGGATAAGCAGGAGGCGCTTGTCGCCTATTCCTATGACGCGACTCCGATGCATCAGTCACTGCCTGATGCGGTCGTCATGCCGAAAAATACGGACGAAGTGAGTCAGGTGGTGAAGGTCGCGGCGGAGCACAAGATTCCCATCGTGACGCGCGGCGCCGGCTCCAACCTGTGCGCGGGAACCGTTCCGGTTGGCGGCGGCATCGTCCTCGTGCTGAATCGGATGAACCGGATTCTGGAGATCGACGGGCAGAATCTGACGATCACCGTCCAGCCCGGGGTCCGAACCATCGAGATTCACCAGGCGGTGGAATCACAAGGGCTGTTTTATCCGCCTGACCCCAGCAGCATGGTCGTCTCCACCATTGGAGGAAACATTGCTTTGGGTTCCGGAGGGCTGCGAGGTCTCAAATACGGCACGACCAAGGACTACGTGCTCGGGCTGGAGGCCGTGCTGGCGAACGGCGAGGTGATACGCACCGGGGGCAAACTGATGAAAGACGTGGCTGGCTACGACCTGACCAAGCTTTTGGTCGGATCGGAAGGAACGCTGGCCATTATCACGGAGGCGACGCTGAAGCTGATTCCGAAACCAAAGACGCAGCGCGTCATGCTGGCGATGTTTCACGACCTGACGCAGGCGGCCAAAACGGTCTCCGACATCATCGCCAGCCGGATTATTCCGGCTACGCTGGAATTTATGGATCAGGGCACGATTAAAGTGGTGGAGGACTTTAAAAAGATCGGACTGCCCACGGATATGGCAGCCGTTTTGATCATCGGGCAGGACGGCGATCCTCATTCTGTCGATTGCGACATGGAACGGATCGCACAGATCTGCCGGGAGAACGGTTCCGTCCGCACACAGGTAGCCGGCACTGCCGAGGAAGCGGAAGAAGTGATGACGGCGCGGAGGAGCGCGCTGGCAGCTTTGTCCCGGCTGCGGCCGACCACAATTCTGGAGGATGCCACAGTTCCGCGGGCACAGATCACAACCATGGTGGAGGCGATCCAGCAAATTGCAGACAGGCACGGCGTACAGATCTGCACGTTTGGACACGCCGGCGACGGAAACTTGCATCCCACCTGCATGACAGACGCCCGAAATCACGAGGAAATCGAACGGGTGGAGCGGGCGTTTGAAGAGATTTTCGCCGTCGCCATTGAACTGGGCGGAACGATTACCGGTGAACACGGGATCGGTGTGGTGAAATCGCCGTTTCTGGAGTGGAAACTGGGGGCGGCCGGCATGGAACTCATGAAATCCATCAAAAAGGCATTTGATCCGGACAACATTCTCAACCCCGGCAAGATGTTTGCTAGGGAAACCCGAAACAGGGTGGTGGTCCATCGTGCTTAAGGAAAAGCTGACAGCCAAACTGGATTACGAAGAACTGTCCAACTGCATGCGCTGCGGTTTTTGTCAGCCCGCCTGTCCCACGTTTCGCGAGACGGGATACGAAGCGGCTTCACCGCGCGGCAGAATCGCCCTGATGAAAGCGGTAGCGGATGGCATCATGGAGCCGGATCAGGACTTTGTGGACCAGATGAACCTTTGCCTCGGCTGCCGCGCCTGCGAGCCGGTGTGTCCGGCAGGGGTTCATTATGGTCAACTGATTGAGCAGGCTCGCGACGCAATCGAGGATTACGTCAAGCATCCATGGTGGGTGCGCGTCATCCGCAAGCTGGCGTTTGAGCATCTCTTGCCGCACCAGAGGCGGCTTTATTGGTTGGGACGCCTGCTTGGCATCTACCAGCGCACCGGATTGCAGCAGGCCATTCGAAAGGCGGGACTGCTTCGCATTCTGCCGCAGCAGCTCCAGGAAATGGAGTCGATCATGCCGGAGGCCGCTAACCGTGGCTTGGCAGAGGAACTGGGAACCATCGTACCTGCCAGAGGAGAGCGAAAGCTGCGGGTGGGCATGTTTCGCGGCTGCATCATGGACGTCTTGTTTCAAGGGACCAACGTGAATACGGTGCGGCTGTTGGCAGATGCCGGTTGCGAAGTGGTGATTCCGCCGGAGCAGGCGTGCTGCGGCGCCCTGCACGCGCACAGCGGAGAGCGGGAGCAGGCTCGTGCCCTGGCGAAACGAAACATGGCTGCCTTCAAAGAAGCAGGGGTAGACATCATCGTTTCCAACGCAGGCGGCTGCGGCGCGCTTTTGCAGGAGTACGACCACCTGCTGAAGGGGGATTCGGAGTGGGAGGAAGAAGCCGCCTGGTTTTCGCAGCGGGTACGGGACATCAGTGAAGTGCTGGTTGATCTGGTTAAGACGTCCCAATGGCAGCCGCTCGCCAAACGTATTTCGTACCAGTCCTCCTGCCATCTGCGCAACGGGATGAAGGTGACAAGGCATCCGGCCCAGCTGCTTCAAAACATCCCGGGAGCAACGTTCGTGCCGTTGTTTGAAGCAGACCGCTGCTGCGGTTCGGCCGGCATCTACAACCTGGTGCAGCCGGAGATGTCCAGCAGCATACTGGTAGAAAAGATGGAACATGTTGCCGCGACGCAGGCCGACATCCTGGTGACCTCCAACCCCGGCTGTCTGCTTCAGATGAAAGCGGGCATCCGCCGTGCGGGCTTGTCTGACCGGATGGAAGCGGTTCATCTGGTGGATTTGCTGGCACGTGTGAGCGAACCAAAACGTTGAAAAGCTGCCTCATAGGAGAGCACTGCAAAACGCTTCCGTTATATGGAAAACGGAGGCGTTTCTTTGCTTCGCTGTAGGGGCCTTGATCTCGGGAAGAAAGGCACCATAGTATTCCGTCATCAGCATTTTGGTGGCACTTTTCCAGTTCCGTTGAACCTCTGGATATTATCCCAGAGCCAATCAAGGGTTTCATTTTCCCAAGTCTTGTCTGACGACAATTCAATTTTTCACTTGTTTGAATTTTTTGCTATACTGGGATAAAAACAGACGTCCATTCTAAGGAGAGATAGGAGTGGAGCAAAAGGCAGAGGTATTGACCAAATCACCAGCAGGGATCCCTTATTGGGTGAAAGTGGTCATCGTTTTCTTTTTAGGCTGGTTTTTTATTTATGCCGACCGGGTGATCTTGAATCCGGTTTTGGGTCAAATTGAAGCGGAGTTTGCTTTGGACAAGTCGCAAATCGGGTTTCTCACCAGCGTCTTTTTTTTCGCTTACGCCCTGGCCCAAATTCCATCCGGCTTGCTGGGGGAACGGTACGGCCGGAAGCTGGTTCTCGTGCTGGGCTTCGTGTTTTTCGGATTGTGTACCGGTGCGACGGGGTTGGTTACCGGTTACGGGATGTTTCTTCTGCTTCAATTTCTCACGGGGATTGGGCAGGGAACGTATTACGGCCCGCAGTATGCCTTGTCGTCGGAAGTCATTCCGCTGAAGTACCGCAGTCTGGGCAGCGCAATGATCAACAGCGGCGGAGCTTTCGGCATCGGACTGGGCTACATCGCATCCAGCTATGTCTCGCTGGTCTGGGACTTTTCCTGGCGCACGCTGTTTCTGCTGTTCGCTGTTCCGACGGTCCTGGTCGGGCTGATGATCTGGTGGACGGTACGGGACGGGCGCCGCATCCCGCAGGAAAAAGGAAGTGTGGAAGCGCAGGAATCAATCCCGCTTCTGACCCTGTTTCGCAACCGGAACATGCTGATCATTTTCGCCGTATTGTTCTGTTCCCTCTACGGATTTTTCATGATTCTCACCTGGCTGCCGTACTACCTGCAGGATGAGCGGGGACTGCAGGGATCGGAGGTGGGATACGTTTCGTCGCTCGTGGCCTGGGCGTCCATTCCAGGCGCTTTGATGTTCAGCAAGTTGTCGGACAAGCTGGGCAGACGCAAACCGCTGGCAGCCGTCATGCTGCCGTGTGCCGCTGTCTCCATCTGCGCCATCGTCTTCATTCAGGACTACACCTTGCTGATTGCGGCCCTTTTGCTCTACGGCTTGACCGGCAAAATGGCGCTCGATCCGGTGCTGATTGCATTCGTTGCCGACAACGTACCGAAAGCGGCGTACAGCAAGGCATTTTCCGTCTACAACTTCATCGGCATGTGCTCTTCCATTGTGGCGCCGTATGTGACTGGCTTTATCGCCGAGAGAACGGGAAGCATGGCCTCCGGTTTTTATCTGGCGGCCATCCTGCTGGTGCTGGCGATGGGCCTCATCTTTTTCGCCCGGGAACGATAGAAACTTCATATTACAAAAACTCCGGGGGCTTTCCCCGGTTTTTTCATCGTGTAGGAAAGTTTAAGGGCTTCACCGTGAGAAAGCGTCCTGAAATAAACTTTCCGGAACGCATAAAAAGTTTCCTCTAACGAAGAACCAGCTTCTTCGAGAGGGCTTCAATCGAAGCTTTTTTTATTTTTTGTGTAAAAAAATAGAAATGAAGGATAATAACAGAAGCGAATCATGCCGGAATGGACAAACTATCGGAAGAGTACCAAAAAAGCTAAAAGAGCTAAAAGAAATAAAAAAGAAAAGAATAAAAAAAATAGGTCTTTGTGAAATTTGTGTTAAGATTGATTTCACAGTATTGAAATTCATTCATACTAAACAAATTTTTCAGTCATCAGGAGGAGCAGAAATGGAAACAGTTCTGACGCAGAAGAAACATCCCCCGGGATTGTACCTGCTGTTCTTTACAGAGATGTGGGAACGATTCAGTTATTACGGCATGCGGGCGCTGCTGACGCTGTATTTGACCACTGCGCTGATCAGCGGCGGTCTTGGCTTTGAGGAAAGCGTCGCAATGAGCATTTACGGCTTTTTTACCGGTGCCGTGTACTTTACTCCGCTGGTTGGAGGATACCTTTCCGACCGATACCTCGGCAGACGATTGGCGATTACGATCGGCGGTATTGCCATGGCGCTGGGTAACTTCGTCCTGTTCGCCGACCAAAGCAAATGGGGCTTGTATGCAGGCTTGGGTCTGTTGATTATTGGAAACGGTTTCTTCAAACCGAACATTTCTACCCTGGTCGGTGAATTGTACGGGGAAAAGGACAACAGAAGAGACGCCGCATTCACCATCTTCTATATGGGCATCAACATTGGCGCTTTCTTTGCCCCGTTGGTTTGCGGTTACCTGGCCGAAGACTACTTCAAAACCACGGTGAACGGTGTCGTCCAATACGGTTTCAAATACGGTTTCCTGGCAGCGGCGATCGGGATGGTGATCGGTCAGATCCTGTTCAACACGTTGGCTAACCGCTATCTCGGAGATATCGGCAAAAAGCCGGTAGGAAAATCGGTTAAGCCAGAAGCCGGAGAAAAGACGAATGCTCCATTGACCAAGAAGGAAAAGCAAAGAACGGCAGTGATTGTGATTTTGGCCTGCTTCGTGGTATTCTTCTGGGCCGGCTTTGAACAGGCGGGAAGCTCGCTTACTCTGTACACAGACAAGTTTGTTGACCGACAAATGGGCGGTTGGGAAGTTCCAACATCCTGGTTCCAATCCTTAAACCCGCTCTTTATCGTGATTCTGGCACCTGTTCTGTCCGCCCTGTGGGTCAAGCTTTCCTATACAAAACGGGGCGATCTGAGCATCCCGACGAAAATGGCCTTCGGGATGATCCTGCTCGGTTTGGGTTATGTAGTGCTTCTGCTGGCCGTGATGCAGACGGGCAGCGACGAGGCGAACATGCCGCAGAAGGCAAACGTCTCGTTCATTGTGTTCACGTATCTTCTGCATACCCTCGGGGAATTGTTCCTCTCCCCGGTAGGGTTGTCGATGGTAAGCAAAATCGCTCCGGTGAAGCTCGCATCCCTGCTGATGGGCGTATGGCTGGCCAGCTCCGGTGTGGCGAACATCCTGGCGGGTCAACTGGCTTCCACAACGGAAACTCTGGGATATTTCGAAGTGTTTGGCTTGATCGGTTTGATGGCTGTCGGATTAGGCCTGGTGCTTTTATTGATCTCCAACAAGCTGGTCAAAATGATGGAGTAACAAAGGTCGCGAAAGTCCCCTGCCTCAGAGGGGGGCTTTCTCTCATTCATTTTGATTAATAATATTGAAATTTATTTTAGTTATTGTGAATTTGTGCGTAATTTGTTATGATAGCACCGTTGTCGATTCGAAAATAGTTACCGATTCATGTATTTTCATCGAAATTCGTAATCGTGAGGTGGTTGGGTGAAACGATACGGTTTGGCAATTCAAATTTTCGCCGGTTTGATTCTTGGTATTATCGTAGGTGCGCTGTTTTACGGTAATCCTGCCATCGAGAGTGTATTGAAGCCGATTGGAGATATTTTTATTCGCTTGATTAAAATGATCGTTGTCCCGATCGTTCTCTCCACGCTGATCGTCGGGGTAGCTGGCGTAGGCGATGTGAAAAAACTGGGAAAAATCGGCGGAAAGACGATTCTTTATTTTGAAATCGTTACCACGATTGCGATTATTGTCGGTCTTTTGGCAGCCAACCTGTTCCAGCCGGGAGCGGGAGTCAACATGGCGCAACTGGCCAAAACCGATATCCAGAAGTATGTAGACACAGCTGAAACAACGAAAAGCCATGGATTCGCCGAAACGTTTGTGAACATCGTGCCGAAAAACGTGATGGAGGCGCTGGCCAACGGCGACATGCTGGCGATCATCTTCTTCGCCGTCATTTTCGGCTTGGGTGTGGCAGCCATCGGCGAAAAAGGAAAGCCGGTTCTGAACTTTTTCCAGGGTGTTGCTGACGCCATGTTCTGGGTCGTAAACTTTATCATGAAGTTCGCTCCGTTCGGCGTGTTCGCTTTGATCGGGGTAACGGTGTCCAAGTTTGGTGTTGCCTCGCTGATTCCGCTGGGTAAACTGGTAGTCAGCGTACACCTCTCGATGCTGTTCTTCGTGGTCGTTGTTTTGGGAGTCATCGCACGGATGTGCGGAATCTCCATTTTCTCCTTTATCAAGCTTCTGAAGGATGAGCTTCTGCTTGCTTACTCTACAGCCAGCTCGGAAACCGTCCTGCCGAAGATCATGGAAAAAATGGAGAAACTGGGTTGCTCCAAAGCGATTACGTCGTTCGTGATTCCGACCGGTTATTCGTTTAACCTGGACGGTTCCACGCTCTACCAGGCACTTGCCGCGATCTTCATCGCACAGATGTATGGCATTGAGATGTCCCTCAGTGCTCAGATCACGCTGGTTCTGGTGTTGATGGTAACGTCGAAAGGGATCGCCGGAGTACCAGGTGTCTCCTTTGTAGTCCTGTTGGCTACACTTGGTTCTGTCGGTATTCCTGTCGAGGGTCTGGCGTTTATCGCTGGTATTGACCGCATTCTCGATATGGCCCGCACAGTGGTCAACGTGATTGGCAACTCGCTCGCCGCGATCGTGATTTCTCGTTGGGAAGGTCAGTTTGATTCGAAAGCAGCGAAAAGAGTCTTGGGCAAATCCGCGTCGCAAGTGGCCTGATCCTGTTTTTTGCCCAATCAAGCCGGCTCCTGTTTTTGACAAGGGGCCGGTTTTTTTAGTGTAGAATTTATAAATTTGGACATCCCATACAGCCGCTAGAAAAGAGTTCGGGGCCCCGCCCGGCGAAGCGTTAGCTAGTTTCCCCTGAAAAATTCCTGGGGTAAGTCAAAAACAAAAGGAATTCAGCTCTCTAAATGGAAGTAGT
>NZ_JBIYSM020000045.1:0-30740 GCF_044759095.2 Brevibacillus soli | reverse complement strand
ACTACTTCCATTTAGAGAGCTGAATTCCTTTTGTTTTTGACTTACCCCAGGAATTTTTCAGGGGAAACTAGCTAATGCCGGGTGGGTTTTCTTAGGAAAAAAAGATTTAATTATAGATTTTTTTACAAAATTTCGGAAGTATCAGAAGGAATATTTAACCAACATGTGGAATACCTCCTAAACGCTGTTATAGATAAAGGGAGTGAACTAGATGGAAGTTACAGACGTAAGACTTCGCCGCGTTAATACCGATGGTCGGATGAAAGCCATTGCCTCTATTACAATCGACCATGAATTTGTGGTTCATGATATTCGTGTAATTGACGGGAACAATGGCATGTTCGTCGCCATGCCGAGCAAACGTACACCGGACGGGGAGTTCCGCGACATTGCTCATCCAATTTCTTCTGCGACTCGTGAAAAGATCCAGGCAGCTGTACTTGCCGAATACGAGCGTGTCGGTCTCGAAGAAGAAAACACAATTGAAGCAGGCGCATAAACACAAAGCACCCTGTAATCCATACGGGGTGCTTTTCCTATTTTAGTTGGAGTTTTCATAACATTTTTCCAAATTCGCTATGATCGTGTCCTTCTCCAGTCCTTCTCCGATGAAGACGGCGACCATCTTCGGGCCGAAGTTTTCAAACGGGAAGAGGTTCACCTGGTTGTCCGTATGTTGAAAGGAGATGAGCTCCTCTCGCCCTTTGAACTGGACGTAACCTTTGGCGCGGTAGACGTTTTTGGGAAGATCCCAGAGAAAGTCTTCGAATTTTTTTCCGTCCACCGGTGCCTTGAAGTGGTAGGAGAAGGTCTCGATGCTGTTGAAAAGCGTCGGTTGAGCTGTTTTCATGCCCAGTGACTGCTTGATTTTATCCAGCGGAGAGAAACGGCCGATGCCTTTTTGCACAGGAGCTGCGACAGCCCGGTCAATGGATCGTTCCTCCGAAGTTCGCTCCGCCACTCGTTTGACTGCGAGCAAGGACGGCAGGTCCATGTCGCTTTGGATGGTCGGGTAAAGCGGTGCCGCCGGATTAAGCTCCTGCAGCTTTCCCTTCACTTTGTTCAGAACGTCTTCTGTCACCAGGTCAATTTTGTTCAGTATCAGCAAATCTGCGTATTTTACCTGGTTGCGAACCGTTTTGACCAGAGCGCTGCTCGATTGGAAACGGGAATTCAAATCGAGGAAGCGGGAGGCATCCACTACGCTGATAATTCCTTTGAGGTCAATTTTGTCATACAGCTCGGGGTGAGTCATGGCATCCACCACGTCGATGGGATCGGCCACACCTGTCGTCTCAATGATGATATGATCAGGTCGAATCGACGCGATGATCTCCTTCAGCCCGTCTGTAAGTTCTCCGCGAATCGAGCAGCAGATGCATCCATCCAGCATTTTTTTGACAGGGAAGCCAAACCCCTGAAGTTGTTCGCCGTCAATGTCCTCTTCGCCCATCTCATTCATCATAACCACCACATTGCCGCCCTGGTTGCGAAGGTAGGCAAGCAGCTTTTGCAGCAGGGTTGTTTTTCCGCTGCCCAAGTAGCCGGTCAAGATGTATACACCGACGCTCATCTATTCCATCCCCCCGTTACTATCGGAATATTCTTATTCCCCCATCATAAGCCAGTCCGAAAACGTCAGTCAAACTTCTCTTGAAATCACCATACGATTAAGATATAGTCATGATGGAACTTCTATGCTGGAGGGTTAACATGTCTAAGATACATGCCGTGGTTTTGGCCGCCGGTCAAGGCACACGGATGAAATCGAAGCTGTATAAAGTTCTGCACCCCGTATGCGGAAAGCCAATGGTTCAGCACGTCGTGGACACATTGGATGCGATGCGGGTGGAGGACGTTGTCGTCGTTGTAGGTCATGGTGCCGACGCCGTTCGCGCCGCATTGGGCGACCGCGTCGCATACGCGTTGCAACAGGAACAGCTGGGTACGGCGCATGCCGTCCAGCAGGCAGTGCCATTCTTACAGGGCAAACAAGGAACAACTTTTATTTTATATGGAGACGTCCCTCTTCTTTCCTCGGAAACGTTAACCGCTCTCCTTCAGTATCACGAACAGCAGCAAGCCGCTGCGACTGTGCTGACCGCCAAGCTTCCCGATCCGACGGGCTACGGTCGCATGATTCGCAACGAGGCGGGAGAAGTGATGCGGATCGTTGAACACAAGGATGCCAGCCCGGAAGAACGGGCTATCCGGGAAATCAACACAGGAATATACTGTTTTGACAATCAAAAACTCCTGAAGTCCTTGTCGCAAGTGAAAAACGACAACGCTCAGGGCGAATACTACGTGACGGACTGCGTTGGAATATTGCGGGAAGCGGGCGAAAAAGTGGTTGCCTATGAAGCGGTCGACCCGGAAGAAACGATGGGGGTTAACGACCGCGTACAGCTTTCCGAAGCGGAAGCGTACATGCGCAGACGCATCGCTGTTCGCCACATGAAGAACGGGGTCACCATCATCGATCCGGCGTCCACCTATATCGATGCGGATGTAACCATCGGCCAGGATACCGTGATCCTGCCCGGAACCCATCTGCGCGGCCGTACAAGTATCGGCGCTGATTGCGTGATTGGACCGCAGGCCAATTTAACCGATGTGCAGGTGGGAGACGGGGTGGAGATCTCGTATTCCGTGCTGACTGAGTCCCAGGTAGCGGACAAAGCGACCATTGGTCCATTCGCGTACGTGCGTCCCGGTTCAGAGATTGGTACCCATGTGAAAATTGGCGATTTTGTTGAGCTGAAAAATGCAAAAATAGGAAAAGGGACAAAAGTGCCTCACCTCAGCTATGTGGGTGACGCCGAAATCGGCGAAGGTGTCAATATCGGTTGCGGAACCATTACTGTGAATTACGACGGGGCCGTCAAGCACAAGACCATCGTCGGCGACGGTTCCTTCATCGGATGCAACACCAATCTGGTCGCGCCTGTGACAGTTGGTCGCAACGCCTATGTCGCAGCCGGCTCCACCATCAACCAGAACGTGCCGGACGATGCGCTGGCAATTGCCCGCGAACGGCAAGTAAACAAGCTCGGATATGCCAACAAGCTGCCGCGCAAACAAGTGAAAAAGGATTAATTACGGGAGGTTCATGAAGAACAATGGCTAACTACCGCGACCCAAAACTGAAGGTATTTACCTGCAACGCAAATCCGCAGCTCGCTCGCGAGATTGCCGAACATATCGGACTCCAATTGGGAAATGCTGAGGCGGTTCGCTTCAGCGACGGCGAATGCCAGATCAAATTGAACGAAAGTGTTCGCGGTTGCGATGTGTTTGTCATTCAGCCAACAAGTGCTCCCGTAAACGAACACCTGATGGAACTGCTGGTGATGGTGGACGCGTTGAAACGCGCGTCGGCGAAGAGCATTAACGTGGTCATTCCTTACTACGGCTATGCCCGACAGGATCGCAAAGCGCGCGCACGCGACCCGATTACGGCAAAACTGGTCGCGAACCTGATCGAAACAGCCGGTGCACACCGCATCATCACCATGGACCTGCATGCCACGCAGATCCAAGGCTTTTTCGATATCCCGGTTGACCACCTGCTCGGGGTGCCGATTCTGGCCAAGTACTTCTCGGAAAAAGGCTTGAAGGACATCGTGGTCGTATCTCCTGACCACGGCGGTGTGACGCGTGCCCGTAAACTGGCGGAACGTTTGGAAGCGCCAATCGCCATTATCGACAAACGCCGTCCGGAGCCGAATGTGGCGGAAGTGATGAACATCGTCGGTAACATCGAAGGCAAAACGGCGATTATCATTGACGACATCATTGATACGGCCGGTACAATCACCCTGGCGGCAAATGCTCTAATAGAGGCTGGTGCGCGCGATGTGTACGCATGCTGCACCCATCCGGTATTGTCCGGTCCGGCAATCGAGCGCATTGAAAAATCGAAGATCCGCGAGCTGATCGTCACCAACACGATCCCGCTCTCCCAGGACCGCATGATCGACAAAATCAAGGTGCTGTCCGTTGCGCCGATCATCGGAGAAGCGATAATCCGCGTACACGAAGAACTCTCCGTAAGCAAGCTGTTCGACTAAGATCCGCCCGAAGCAAGCGATTGAAAACAACCTCCGCTGGACAAGCTAGAAAGGAAGAAATTTCTAGAACGTCCAGAGGAGGTTTTTTTGTGGAAGTGATCCATGCGCAAATTCGCCGAAAAGGACAGGGGCCTTCTAACAATGCGTTGCGGCGTCAAGGTTGGGTGCCGGCCGTTGTTTACGGACCGGATGTGAACAACTTGTCGATCCAGGTGAATGGCAAGGAGTTGGACCAGTTGCTGCGCCATCATTCAACCAATAAGCCCTTTCGTTTAAATATCAACGGAAACGAGCACAACGTCATGGTTTATGAACTGCAGCGCCACCCGGTGATGGGCAACGTGCTGCATGCCGATTTCAAGCAAATCAACATGAATGAAAGGATTCACACCAGCGTCCCGGTCCTGATGACAGGAGATCCCGTACAGGGCGTCGCCACTCTTGTTCGTCACAGTGTGGAAGTTGGCTGCCTGCCGACGAACATACCGGAGTCGTTTACGGTTAACGTGGACGGACTAGACGTGGGGGACGTCATTCTCGTCAAGGACCTGGAGATCCCGTCTGGCGTAGACATCGAGCTTGATGAGATGGAGGTCCTCATCAGCGTGCTGCCGGTCAAGGCGCCGTCTGAAGAGTCACTTGAGGCCGAGCAGGAAGCGGTAGCCGTCAAGGAGAATGCGGAAGCGGCGACAGAGGAAGCCAAAAAAGTGTAATCGCCAATAAATTCTAAAGCCCCGGGTGTCAAGCTCGGGGTATTCTTGGTGTATTAAGAATTTATAAATTTGGACATCCCATACAGCCGCTAGAAAAGTGTTCGGGGCCCCGCCCGGCGAAGAAAGGGACCCCACTCGGCACAGCGATAGATAACGCCGAGTGGGTCGAGGATAGCTAATGCCGGGTGGGTTTTCTTACGTTGTTCATTTCCTGAATCTGTCATAAGCTGGAGTCAGATCGTATCTTTCAAAAAAAGGGGCCGTTACGATGATCCTGGATCGCTGTTTGCCTTTTTTTCATTACCATGAAGTGCACTCCATCCAGATCGAAGCGACCCAGGAAGCCGTGTACCGGGCTGTCAAAGAGGTAACCCTGAGCGAAGTGCCGGTTGTCAGAGCACTCTTCTGGTTGCGTTGGTTACCGGCTGTGATTGTCAATGAACCGGCCCCGATTCAAGGCCAAAGACCGATTCTGGAGCAGTTGCTGGAGGCGGGGTTTTTTCCTTTTGTTCAAGGAAGCATTTTAGTAAAATGGAAAAGAGATTGGAGGAGGTACCGTGAAAGTCATCATCGGGCTGGGCAATCCCGGCAAAAAATATGAAGACACGAGACATAATGTCGGATTTATCACCATAGATAAAATTAGCGACAAATGTGGGATTCCCGTACAACAGTCAAAGTTTCGCGCGATTGTCGGCGAGGGACGCATCGAGACTGAAAAGGTGCTGCTGGTCAAGCCGCAAACCTACATGAACCTGTCCGGTGAATCAGTCGCTGAAATCATCAAGTTTTACAAGCTGACGCCGGACGATCTGCTGGTCATCTACGACGATCTGGATCTGCCGACCGGGCAGCTGCGCCTCAGGATAAAAGGCAGCGCCGGCGGCCACAACGGTATCAAATCGCTGATCCAACATTTGGGGACACAGGAGTTCAATCGGATCAAAGTGGGCATCGGCCGACCTCAGCCGGGCAGGAGCGTAAGCGAATACGTGCTGCAGGACTTTCCCGCCGCGGAAAGACCGCTGATCGACAAGGCGGTGGAGCATGCCGCCCACGCCGCTGTCATGTGGACAAGGGAGCCTTTTTTAAAAGTGATGAACCACTACAACAGCCTGAAATATGAGGGCTAGGGAGCCCGATTTCCAGTCGAGCGCCTTTGACGACCTTGTATGTTTTCCCATCTTCCCGGCCATACTAAGCAATATGAATGGTGGGGGGTGGCGTTTCTTGAGCTTTCGCTACGTGTGCCGCTGCTGCGGCATGAAAATGGGAGAGTTTGACGATTCGCAGGTAACAGAAAGGCAACTAGGCTTGCATTCCTTGACCCCGGAAGAGCGTGAACTTATAATATCCAGAGAACAAGGTGGAGACACCGTCGTAAACATCTTGTGCGACTACTGTCGTGATGCTTTCCATCGGCATCCTGAGCTTTCACTAGTTGGAAATCCACTCCAGTAAAGGGGATGCTTTCGGTAGGATCAGAAGGCTTGCACGTAACAAGGCCTTAGCTTGCTTAGCTAAGGCTTCTTTTCGCATGAAGAAAGCTAGAGAGGAGACTAGTGAATGCAAGTCATCATCAACCCGATTAAACAAGACGCAAACGTCGGGACGATTGTCACGGGGTTGCAGAAAGGGCTGCATGAGCAGCTGGTATCGGGTCTGGCAGGGTCCTCGCGCCAAGCGTTGATGGCCGCACTGTACCAGGAGACGGCCCGAGCGATGTGCATCGTGACCCACAACATGTACCAGGCACAAAAAGTATATGAGGATTTAATAGAGCTGGTCCCCTCCGACCAGGTTTTGTTGTACCCAGGCAACGAGCTGATCGGCTCCGAATTGGCGATTGCCAGTCCGGAGATGCTCGCTCAGCGTATCCATGTGCTCAACCGTCTGGCCAAGGGCTTTACGGGTATTTTGGTTGCCCCTTTTGCCGGTTTGCGTCGGCTGGTGGTTCCACCCCAGGTTTGGAAGGAAGCGCAGATTGAGCTGCGCGTCGGGGAAGAACTGGAGATCGACTCGTTTTTACATACGTGCATTGAGCTCGGGTATGAGCGGGTCGACATGGTGGAGCGCAAAGGCGAATTGAGCGTACGCGGCGGCATTATTGACCTGTATCCGATCGATTCGGAGTGGCCTGTCCGGATCGAACTGTTCGATGTAGAGATCGACTCGATCCGCACGTTTGACATGGCGACCCAGCGTTCGCACGAGAACGTGCAATCGTTTATGATCGGACCGGCCAAAGAGATGATCGCCTCTACTGCCCTCCTTCAGGAAGCCGCCGTCCGGCTGGAAAAGAGGCTGGGAGAAACGATCGCAAAACTGAAGGACGGCTCGGCCAAGGAAAAGGTTGTGGAGAAAATCGGCGCCGATATGGAGCGGATGCAGCAAGGGCAGCGTTTTCCCCATCTGTACTCGTACGTGTCCGTAATCTACCCGACGAACGAGACCCTCTTGGACTACATGCCGAAGGATACAATCCTGCTTGTGGACGAACCTTCCCGGGTACTGGATACGGCAGCCCAGCTGCAAAAGGAAGAGGCGGAATGGCTGACAGGCAGAATCTCCGAAGGGGAATTCATGGCCAATCTGACGCTCTCCCGTTCCTACGATGAGATCGTGGCGCCAAAGCAGAGGCAGGTTGTCTACCTATCGCTGTTTTTGCGGCAGACACCGAAAACCCAGCCGCAGAACATCGTCAATCTCAACTGCCGCACCATGCAGAATTTCCACGGGCAAATGAACGTGCTGAAAAGCGAATTGGCCCGCTGGAAAAAAGCGCAGAACCAAATTGTGTTTGTGGCGGCCGATTTGGAGCGGGCCAAGCGCCTGGAGCGGGTTCTGCACGATTATGAGATGGAAGCGGATTTGCTGACGGAACCGGTGGAAACCGTACCGCCCGGGAGACCGACGATCATCATCGGCAACCTTCAGACGGGCTACGAGCTGCCGCTGAACCGATTCGTCGTGATCACCGAGGGAGAAGTCTTCACGCCCAAACAGCGCAAGGCACGCAAGGTTCAGCAGACGATGACCAACGCCGAGCGCATCAAAAACTACCTGGAGCTGAAGCCGGGCGATTACGTCGTCCATATCAACCACGGGATCGGAAAGTACCTGGGGATTGAAACGAAAGAAATACTCGGAATTCATAAAGATTACTTGCATATTCGTTACGCCGGAGGGGACAGTTTGTTTGTCCCCATTGAACAGATTGACCACGTGCAGAAATACGTGGCAAGCGAAGAAGCCGAGCCGAAGATTTACAGCCTGGGCGGGAGCGAATGGAAGCGCGTCAAAAACAAGGTGCAGTCCTCTGTCAAGGACATTGCCGAGGACCTCATCAAACTGTACGCGGCGCGTGAAGCCGCTGTCGGCCATGCCTTTTCACCCGATACGGTGGAACAGCGGGAATTTGAAGCGATGTTCCCGTACCAAGAGACCCCGGATCAGCTTCGCGCCATCCAGGAAGTAAAAGCGGATATGGAACGAAAACGTCCGATGGACCGTCTCGTCTGCGGGGACGTCGGCTACGGAAAAACAGAGGTAGCCATTCGCGCCGCGTTTAAAGCGGTGATGGACGGCAAGCAGGTGGCCGTGCTCGTACCCACGACCATTTTGGCACAGCAGCACTACGAGACGTTCCGCGAGCGCTTTGCCGACTACCCGATTCGCGTCGAAGTGCTCAGCCGCTTTCGCTCCCGCAAGGAGCAGACAGCCACGATCAAGGGCTTGAAGGATGGAACGGTCGACGTCGTGATCGGGACGCACCGGATCCTGTCCAAGGACATTCAGTTCCGCGATCTGGGATTATTGATTGTCGATGAAGAGCAGCGCTTCGGCGTAAGCCACAAGGAAAAGCTGAAGCAGTTGAAAACGAACGTGGACGTGCTGACGCTCACTGCGACACCGATCCCCCGGACACTGCACATGTCCATGATTGGCGTAAGGGATTTGTCGGTCATTGAGACGCCGCCGGAAAATCGTTTTCCTGTACAGACGTACGTGATGGAGTACAGTCCGTCTCTGGTTCGCGAAGCGATTGAGCGGGAGATGGCGCGCGGCGGACAGGTCTTTTTCCTGTACAACATGGTACAGGGCATCGAGCAAATGGCGGAGCAGATTTCCATGCTCGTGCCGGATGCGCGAATCGCCGTCGCCCATGGGCAGATGAACGAGGGCGAGCTGGAGGGCATCATCCTCGACTTCCTGGAAGGAAACTACGACGTGCTGGTCAGCACGACGATTATCGAGACGGGGGTGGACATCCCCAACGTCAACACGCTGATCATCTACAACGCCGACAAGATGGGCTTGTCCCAGCTGTACCAGCTTCGCGGTCGCGTCGGCCGTTCCAACCGGATTGCCTACGCCTACTTCACCTATCAAAAGGACAAGGTTCTGACCGAGGTGGCGGAGAAGCGTTTGCAGGCAATCAAGGAATTTACCGAGCTGGGCTCCGGGTTCAAGATCGCCATGCGCGACCTGTCCATACGGGGTGCCGGAAACCTGCTGGGAGCGGAGCAGCACGGCTTTATCAACTCGGTTGGGTTCGACTTGTACAGCCAGATGCTGAAAGAGGCGATCGACGAGCTGAAAGGGGAAGCCAAGCAGGAGATCGTTTCGCCGGTGGAAATCAACCTGCAGCTGGACGCTTACATTCCGTCACTGTATATCACGGACAGCCGGCAAAAAATCGAGATGTACAAAAAATTTGTCGCCGCAGCTACGCTGGAGGATGTGGAAGATCTGGCCGAAGAGCTGCTTGACCGATTCGGACCGGTGCCGAAGCCGGTGGAAAACCTGCTCTTGATCGCCAGACTGCGTGTCTACGCGCTGCGTCATCACATTACGGAAATCAGTCAAAAAGACCCGGATGTGATCAAACTCTACCTGCACCCCAGCCAAAACAACAACATCGACGGCGGCGCCCTGTTTGCTCTCGCCAACAATTGGGGACGGCGCATCGGTCTGACGGGTGGACAACAGATCATCATTACTGTTAAAGTAAAAGGGTTACGTATCGAGGAAGGCGTTCAGCTTGTGGAAAAGCTGCTGAGCGAATTTCACATGGTGCGAAAAGACACCAGTGCGGAGAGTCCCGTGTCGTAACAGAGGAACTCACCGGGAAGGAGATCCATTACCATGAAACGTTCCATAGCGATTCTGACCACAGCCGTACTAGCCGTCACGCTGCTGTCCGCATGTGGCAAGAATGACGAACAAGCGCAGTCGAGCCAACCGACTCAGGCCCAGCCGGCCGAAAACAACAACCAGGCGTCAGATCCGAACGATCCGCTCGCCAAGTTTCCGCCAGTGAAACTTCCGTTTGCGGTAGATCCCAATGCTGCCTTTGTCGAGTATCAGGGCGGCACGCTGACGGGAAAAGAGTTCGAGACGTTTTTGCGTACAATCAGTTTCCTCAATCCGCAGCAAACCGGCATGATTGAAGCGGCAGACAAGGAAGCGTTGAAAAATTACGCACGCGAGTACACGGCGACCAAAATCCTTGCGTCCCGTGCGGATGAGTCGGTCAACAAAGAGTCCAAGGCTCTGGCAGAGACCACGTTTGAGAAAATCAAAGGTCAATACATCTCCATTCTGGGAAAAGATGCTGCCAAGTTTGACAAATTGATGCAAAATCACGGCCTCACCAAGGAGGTTGTGTTGAATCAGATGATTCTCATCAATAACTCCATCAACGTACTGAAAAAGCACATCAACGACGCTTCAGTGAAGAAACTGTACGACGAAATGGACAAGTCGGCTTTCACGGTTGCTTCAGTTCGTCACATCCTGATTTCCACGGAACAGCGCAAACCGGAAGACGCTTTGAAACTGGCGAAGGAATTGGTGGACCGCCTGAAAAAGGGCGAAGACTTTGCCAAACTGGCAAAAGAGTACACGGACGACCCAGGCAGCAAGGAATCCGGAGGTCTCTATGCCGATGCCGACGTAAGCCAATGGGTTCCGGAGTTTAAAGACGCTGCGCTGACCCTGCCGATCGGTCAGATCAGCGAGCCGGTGAAAACCGATTACGGTTACCACGTCATGAAGGTGGAAAGCCGCAAGCAAAAGAGTTTCGACGAAGTGAAGGATCAGCTGCGTCAGCAAGCGCTGGAGCAATCCTACGAGAAGTTCATCAACAGTGAGCTGGACAAGCTGATCACCAAGTACAATATTCCCGAACCAAAACCGGCATCCTAATAAGGACCACATACGAAACAGGGAAGCGATTCCCTGTTTTTTCGTTTTCTCGCATATTCTCCAAAAGTAGGCGAATACTATAGTCACTCGCTACCGCCCGGGGGAGAGTAACGAAACCAAACTGGAAAATGTTGCAGTCCATGCCCATAGGTAAAATTAGAATTTGAGGAAAAAATACAGGTAAGCCAACGGTAAGTTTCACACCCACTTCTCACGAAAGCGAGGCAACAAGTATGAAAGCAACTGGTATTGTTCGTCGAATTGACGACCTCGGTCGGGTCGTGATTCCGAAGGAAATTCGTCGTACGCTGCGAATTCGTGAAGGCGATCCACTAGAAATTTTTGTTGACCGTGATGGAGAAGTCATTTTGAAAAAGTATTCGCCCATCGGAGAATTGGGCGACTTTGCAAAAGAGTACGCTGATTCGCTTTACGAGAGCTTGAACCATACCGTTCTGATTTCTGACCGGGACAGCGTGATTGCCGTCTCCGGGGCATCCAAGAAGGAATACATGGAGAAGGCGATTGGAAGCATCGTGGAAAAGTGCCTGGAAGAACGCAAGACGCGCCTGGAGAAGAACACGGGACAATATGAAATCTGCCGTGATCTGAACGAGACGTACGGATCCTTTGTCATATCTCCGATCGTGGCAGGAGGAGATCCGATTGGAGCCGTCATCCTCCTTACCAAAAACGAAGGAACCAAGATGGGCGACCTGGAAGTGAAGATGGCAGAAACGGCTTCCGGTTTCCTTGCCAAGCAAATGGAGCAGTAAACGACAGACAGCCTCCGCGAAAGCAGGGGCTGTCTATTCTTGGTGTATAAGAATTTATAAATTTGGACATCCCATACAGCCGCTAGAAAAGTGTTCGGGGCCCCGCCCGGCGCAGCGAAAGCTGTGGCCGGGCGGGTGTTTTTCTCTTTCGTGAGGGCAGTGTGGTATAATGTACGCAGTTTGTGGTTGGAGAGGAGAACACTCAGCATATGTCTCAAGAGAAAGCATCCGTTCAATTCGTCAAAGGCGCTGCCATTCTGGGAGCAGCCGGTCTTGTCTCCAAGCTGCTCGGGGCGGTGTACCGCATCCCGTACCAAAACATCGCAGGCGACATCGGATTGTACGTGTACATGCAGGTTTATCCGTTATATACGACGCTGCTCATTCTGGCGACGGCAGGTTTCCCGATCGCCATTTCCAAAATTGTCTCCGAACGACTGGCCGTAGGTGACGCGCTTGGAGCGCGCAAGGCCTTCCGCGTCGCCAGCGTTTCTTTATTGGTTCTCGGTCTTTTTTTCTTTTTTCTGTTGTATCTGGGAGCACCGATGGTATCCCGTTTGATGGGGGACGAGCACTTGACGATGCCGCTTAGGGCCGTTGCCTGGTCGCTTCCGCTCGTGCCGATGGTGGCCATTTTGCGCGGCTACTTTCAAGGTCAGCAAAACATGATGCCGACGGGCGTCTCGCAGGTACTCGAGCAGCTTGTCCGGGTCATTTTCATCCTCGCCGCAGCCTTCTGGGCGATGATGGTGTACCAGGATGCCTATCTGGCCGGTACCGGCGCTGTCTTTGCAGCCCTTCCGGGAGCGCTGGCGGCGATCCTCGTCTTGTTGTTCTACTGGCGGCGCAATAACCGCAGCGCGAGCCTCAACGCTTACGCAAACGGACACAAGGCGGGAGAGACCTGGTCCAATCGACAGGTCCTGCGCAGCCTGCTGTTTTACGCGCTGCCGATTTGTCTCGGGGCGCTGGTTTTGCCCCTGATACCGCTGGTCGATTCCGTTACGGTTGTCAACATGCTGCAGTGGAGCGGCATGGGCGAGAATATGGCCAAAGTGGTAAAAGGCGCGTTTGATCGCGGACAGCCGCTGATTCAATTCGGTACGTTCTTTGCCACCTCGCTGTCGCTGGCGCTCGTCCCCGCCATCAGTGAAGCGGCGGCCCAGGGTCAGCACCGGTTGATTGCCAACCGGACCGAAGTGGCGCTGCGCCTGACCTTTCTATTGGGGTTGCCGGCGTCGTTCGGACTGGCTCTGTTGGCTGAACCGATAAACGTGATGCTGTATGGGGACGGGAAAGGAACGGAGGCGCTGGCAATTCAGGCGTTTACCATTCTTTTTGCCACTCTGGGAATTGCCACCTCCGGGATTTTGCAGGGGCTGGGACGCGTCATGCTGCCTGCGCGCAACCTGTTTATCGGGGTGCTGGTCAAGCTTGTGTTAAACATCGTACTGGTGCCCCTCTGGGGAATCTCCGGCGCTGCGCTGGCGACGGTGATTGCCTATCTGGTCGCCATGGTCTGCAACATGATGGGGATCCGCAAACATACGGGAGCAGAGATCGGCTTGCGCCAACTTGCAGGGAAACCGCTGCTTTCCGTACTCATCATGACCGCAGTGGTGCTGTTGGTCGAATGGGCCGCAACGATGCTGCTGCAAAATCGGATCACATCAGATCGCTTGCTGTATACGCTGGTTGGGCTGGCGGCGGTAGGATCCGGGGGGATTGCCTATATGCTCGCCCTGCTGAAGACCGGCGGGCTGACCCGTTCCGACATCCGCTTTTTGCCGAAAGGGGAGCGGATCGCTTCTCTCTTGACCCGTATCAACCTGCTTTCCAAAGAGGAAAACACTCTTCGCCAGTAAGGAGGCGCATCTCATGCCTGCAATCATTCACGTCATCGGTCTCGGCGCGGGAGACCTGGAGCAGCTGCCGTACGGCAGTTACAAAGCGCTCAAGCAAGCCAAATCCCTCTATTTGCGGACAAAGGAGCACCCGGTTGTTCCCCAGCTGGAGGCCGAGGGTCTGACATATCACTCCTTCGATGCTGTTTATGAACAGACGCAGTCGTTTGCCGATGTGTACCAGACGATTGCCGAGCAGCTGCTGCAAGCGGCGGGAGAGCAGGGTGAAATCGTCTATGCCGTGCCCGGTCACCCGCTGGTGGCAGAGCGAACGGTGCAACTGCTGCTGCAGCAGGGGCCAAAGCAGGACGTTTCCATCGAGATCGGAGGCGGGCAAAGCTTTCTCGACCCGCTCTTTTCCCGTCTGCAAATCGACCCGATCGAGGGATTTGCCCTGCTGGACGGCACCTCCTTGCGAGCGGAGCAGGTAAATCCATCGCTGCACAATGTCATTGCGCAGGTGTATGACCAACTGACTGCATCAGACGTAAAACTGACGCTGATGGACGTCCTGCCCGACGAATACCCGGTAACCGTGGCGACCGCCGTTGGGGTAGCCGGAATGGAACGGGTGGAAACGGTGCCGTTGTACGAACTGGACCGCATCAATCACTTCGGCAACCTCAGTCTGGTCTACGTCGCTCCTGCGGATGACGACCGGGTGCGGTATCGCCAGTTTGCGTATTTGAAAGAGATCGTGGCCATCCTGCGCAGTCCGGAAGGCTGTCCGTGGGATCGGGAACAGACACATCAAAGCATTCGGAAAAACCTGATCGAGGAAACCTACGAGGTGCTGGAGACGATCGACGAGGATGATCCCGATGCGATGTGCGAGGAGTTGGGCGACTTGTTGATGCAGATTATGCTGCACGCCCAGATGGCAGCGGAAGAAGGCTTTTTTACCGTCGACGACGTGGTCGCCGGTCTAAACGAAAAGCTGGTTCGGCGTCACCCGCATGTCTTTGGGGAGAAAAGCGCGGCAGACGCAGACGAGGCCTTTGCCAACTGGCAGGAGATCAAGGCAAAGGAGAAAGCCGCCAAGGGAATCGACACCACCCAGCAATCACAGTTGGCGGGCATTCCCCGCGATTTGCCTGCATTGATGTACGCGTACAAGCTGCAGAAAAAGGCGTCGGAAGTAGGATTTGACTGGGATGACATCGCCGACGTCCTGCGCAAGGTGGAAGAAGAGTATCAGGAGCTGCGGGAAGCGTCGGAGGAGGAGCGTGCGGGGGAACTGGGCGACCTGCTCTTTGCGGTGGTCAATGCCGCCCGCTTTTACAAGGTGAATCCGGAAGAGGCGCTCAGCATGACCAATCGCAAGTTTCAACGCCGGTTTGCCTACATTGAACAAAAGCTGCGCGAAGCGGGACGCTCCTTTGCCGACACCAATCTGCAGGAGATGGACCGGTGGTGGGAAGAGGCCAAACAGCATACATAAAGGGAGAGATATCGGATGAGACTGGACAAGTATCTGAAAGTGTCACGCCTGATCAAACGGCGGACGCTGGCGAAAGAGGTTTGCGATCAAAACCGGATTGAAATCAACGACCGACCGGCGAAAGCGTCGAGCAACGTGAAAATCGGGGACAAGCTGGCGATCCGCTTCGGCCAGAAAATCGTCGTGGTCCAGGTGGAAGACATCAAGGAAAACCCGCGCAAGGAAGAGGCCGCTACCCTGTACAAAGTGATCGGAGAAGTGCCTGTGCCGCGCGACGAAAAGGAAGAGGAGGACTACCTGAAAGGGTAGTTCTTTTTTGTTGAATTTTCCACGTACTCCCATTATTATTATGATTGATTGATCAATCAAAAAAGAATGGTGATAACGATGCCTCGTACCAAAGAACAAAATCGTCAGAACCGGGAGCAAAAGCGGAACCGTATCCTGCGTGAAGCGATCACCCTTTTTTCGCTGCACGGCTATTCGGAGACGACCATAGCTGCTGTCGCGAAAGCGGCCAACGTCAGTTTTGGCAGCGTGTTTACCTATTTTCCCAGCAAAGAGGAGCTGTTTCAGGCGGCGGTGCTGGAGCCATTAGACGAGCTGCGCCCGATGTTTGTCGACGTGGACGTGCCGGATGGGTCGCCGCTTGCGCACATCATGAAAATGGTGGAGCTGCATGTGCGTACGTTCTCCCTGCGGGAAGAGTATTTACGCCTGGTTCAGTATGTGCTGGGACACCGCTCCCGTTTTCCCGAGCTGTTCTCCGAGCTTGACGGTTTTTTGAACGACGTCAGAGAAGCGCTGCGCCCGATCATCATCAAGGGACAGCAATCCGGTGAGCTTCAACCGATAGATCCGGATCTGATATGCATGTCGTACGTCAGCTTTTTAAATGGGATTCGCCTGACAATAACGGACGATCCAACCAATGGCATCTGGCAGCTTTTCATGCAGCAAGCGCTTCGTTTGTTCGGGCCGCGCGACGAGAGTGTTTATTCCATTATCGGAAAAGGGGTATGAGAGTCATGCGATTTCGCGATTTTCCCCGCACGATCCAAATTCGCATTGCTTTGCAGTTTCTTACGCAAGCAACGACTATGATGATCGTTCCCTTTTTAGCTGTTTACTTTTCCGCTCGTGTTGGCGAGACGTTGACCGGTATTATGTTTGTAGCGGTCATTCTCTCGGGTGTGGCAGGAGGTTTTTGTGGCGGTTATTTCGCCGATCGGCTGGGCCGGAAACAACTGATGATCGTCGCAGAGATCATAGCCGGGGTGACGTATCTTCTCATTGCATTTGCAAACTCACCCTGGTTTGACTCACCATATCTTACTGCGGGATTGTTTCTGATCAACATGTTTGGAATCGGTCTGTTTGGGCCGGCAGCTCAGGCCATGATCATCGACGTGAGCAGCCCGGAAAACCGAAAGTATATCTACGGGTTTATGTACTGGGCTAGCAACCTGGCGATGGCGATTGGGGGGATGGTAGGAGGCTTTTTCTTTATCACCCATCGCTTCGTGTTTTATCTCGCTGTCGCCGCCGCAACCCTGCTGTCCGTTTTCATCACGGCTCTCTTTATCGACGAAAGCTATCGACCTTCACTGCGAGACCCCGATTCATCCGCTACACCTCCTGCATCCGGTATCTTTTCCAGCTATTCGATCGTATTCCACGACCGCCGCTTCCTGCTGTATCTTCTGGGGAGTCTGCTTCTACTGTCATTAGAGCAGCAATTGTCCAACTATATTGGCGTTAGACTAGGAAAAGAAATGACGATGCAGTCTCTTTTCTCCTGGCCGCCCGGACTGCCGGAAGTGGACGGTCTCGCCATGCTGGGAATATTGCGCACGGAGAACACATTGCTGGTTGCCGCAGGCGGCTACGAGAGGCGGATTTGTCAACTCCTGGGCCATGAGTGGAATGTACCTTGTGATTGGAGTAGCCAGTCTCGTGTTGATCCGTGGTTCACTGCCGCAGCCCCATAGAAAAACCACCCGTGTTGATGCGGCGACTATCTCCGACTAACCTTACACTTTTTTGTTACACCCCCGTTACTATGCGGGGTTTTTTGTTCTAAAAGGACATCCCCCTCCATACGATGGTACAAGAACCGGTATGTTAGGAGGGTAATCATGAACGATCATACCACGCATATGAAGCGTCCCCGCCATGAAGTTGTCATGATCAATCGCCGAAGTCTGGCGATCTCCGGAGTAAAAAACGTCGAGAGCTTTGACAGTGAAGAGTTTCTGTTGGAGACGGAAGGCGGCTTTCTAACCATTCACGGACAGAATCTGCATATGAAAAACCTCAGCTTGGAGACCGGCGAAGTGGCAATCGAGGGCCTGGTGCACGAGATGGCCTATCTTGAACAGGGGCATTCCGGAGATCGATCGAAGGGATTCTTCGGTAAGTTGTTCAAGTGAGTATAACCGTTCAGCTGCAGACGGTACTGTTCATGTCAGTCTGCGGGGCGCTGATGGCAATGGGCTTTGACACCTACCACGTCTTTAAGGGAAAAGGCCGGTTCCCGCCGTGGCTGGTTTTTTTGCTGGACGTCCTGTTCTGGATCGGCAGCATGGCGCTCGTATTTTTTATCCTGGTACAGGTCAATGACGGAGTCGTGCGGTTTCCCATCTTTTTGGGAATGCTGTTTGGGTCCTGGATATATTTTCTTGTCGGAAGCAAAAAGTATATCCAATTCCTGCTTGCCGTGATAAAATTCTGTCAGTGGTTGTATCGTACCGTGTTGATGCTGATCGACACGCTGATTGTCCGCCCCATATTGTTCCTGTACAGACTGGTTTGGATGTTGGTGACCTTTCTGTTTTCTGTTCTGATGACGATTCTTACGTTTTTCTGGAAGATTGTGAAGTTCCTTTCGTCTCCTTTTACGAGATGGGGTCAACAAATGGGGAAAAGAATCCGCCACAGGGGAAAAGGAATCTGGACAAATTGGAAGAATTGGTTACACTCAAAGAAAAAGCAGGAGTAACGCTATCCGAGGTGGCATGCCATGAATGGAACAACCCCCACGCCTAACAAAAAAGGGCAAAAGCGCAGAATTCGTTTGTTCCTGTTTTTTGTGCTCTGCTTTTCCGTCTGGACTGGCTATACCCTCTATTTGCAAAGCGGTGTCCTGGCCGAGAAGGAAGCGCAGCTGGAGGCCCTAAAGCAGGAAGCTGCCAATGTTCAGCAGATACAGGCAGAACTGACCTACACGGTAGGCCGTCTCAACGACAAGGAATACATTGCCGAGTTGGCGCGCAAGCATTTTTTCCTGTCCAAACCGGGCGAAGTCATTTACGTCATTCCTGAATAGTTCATTGAACTTCCAATACAGTTACGTGGCAAGTGTTTGGGCCCCGCCCGACACGGCAAACGCTATAGTGGGTGGGTATTTTAAAGAGGGAGGCCTTCCGCGTTCATGGGAGTCGAGGTTGGAAGTAAACTTGAAGGAAAAGTGACGGGGATCACCAAGTTTGGAGCATTTGTTGAGCTGCCCGGAGGGGTAACCGGTCTCGTTCACATCAGCGAAATTGCCGATACCTATGTAAAGGACATCCATGACCACTTGAAGATTGGTGACATCGTCACGGTCAAAGTACTGAACATCCGCGAGGGGAAGATCGGCCTTTCCATCAAAAAAACAGTGGAGCGGCCGTCTCGCCAACAGCGGGAACGCGGAGATGGATTCGAGGAGAAGTTGAACAAGTTTTTGAAGGATAGCGAAGACCGCCTGTCCTCGCTTCGCAAGAACACGGACAAGAGAGGGCGCAGCCGATAGTGAATTTTCCCATTTTTGCAACTTTTTCTTTCGTGCCAAAAATACGCAATTTGACGATAAAAACAGGAAGGGCATTTGAAACTTATGCCGAATGAATAAGATAAGCCCGTTTCGCTAAGCGCGAATCACCTGACAGCCGACGTTGACCGCCAAAACGTCGGTATTTTTTTTGTTTTTTTCTTAACATAATTTGTCGGACGATTCTAGGAATACGCCATGGTATTTTGACAAAATTTACAAACCGAACTCCGTATAATGAAAACCACATCAAAACGGACGGGGAGGTTTGGCCATGATGTTGAACAAAAACCAGGTAATTTCCGATGCAGGACAGGTTTGGTCACAACGGCTGCACAACCAGCTGGGCTCTGCAATGGGAAGCTGGGGTGAACGGATTGCGGAAACAGCGCAGAAGTGGAACCTGCTTCCGATCCTGATGGGCTTTTTACTGGGACGGGCCCTGATATTGGAAGAGCTGACACCGTTTGTTGTTCCGTACTTTATCGTCATGTATTACCTGCGGAGAGACTGCATCGTGACGACTGGCTTCGCGTTGATCCTGGGCGCATTTACGCAAACCATCCCCCTCGGGATGCAGACGGTACTAAGTGTGGTCGTGTCGCTGGCAGCTTGCAAGATGAGCGAGCGATTCCGGCGCAAGGACTTTTCCCGGACACCGATCGTGGTATTGGTTGCGGTATTTGTCAGCCATCTGTTGTACGCAACGATTACGGATCAAGTCTCCACCTACAAGCTGGTGATGGTCGCGGTTGAATCCATACTCAGCTTCGTACTGACGCTCATCTTCATCCAGTCGCTCTCCATCATTCATCTGGCCAAGCCGTATGAGCCGCTGAAAAGCGAGGAGATCGTCTCGCTGGTCATCTTGCTGGCGTCCCTGATGACGGGAACGGTTGATTGGACGGTGGAAGGCGTTTCCATGGAGCATGTGCTGTCCCGCTATCTGCTGCTGCTGTTCGCCTTCGTCGGCGGAGGTACGGTCGGGGCAGCGGTTGGCGTCGTGACGGGCCTGATTCTCAGCCTGGCCAATGTGGACGCCCTGCAGCAGATCAACCTGCTTGCCTTTTCCGGACTGCTGGCCGGTCTTTTAAAGGAAGGCGGCAAGGTAGGCGTCTCGGCCGGTCTCTTGATCGGTTCCGCTATTCTGGCGATCTACGGCGGGGCTCAGGAGCTCTTGTACATCTCCCTGGTTGAAACGGGGATCGCAATCGTGCTGTTTATCCTGACGCCCGCTCTGGTCTGGAAAAAGGTTTCGAGGTTTATCCCCGGGACGCCGGAGAACATCCAGTCCCATCAGGCATACATGCGCCACGTCCGCGACGTGACGGCCGGCAAGATCCAGCAGTTCTCCGAGCTGTTCACCCAGCTGTCGCGCAGCTTTGCGCAAACGGCGGAGACGGAAGTAAAAGAAGAGCAGGTCGACTACTTCTTAAGCCGGGTCACCGAGTTTACCTGCCAGAGGTGTTGGAAAAAGGAACAGTGCTGGGAGCGGGAAACACAGTCCACCTACGACGGAATGCGAAAGATGATTGAACACCTGTATGAATCCGGCACCCTCAAGGGGATGAAGCCGCCACGCGATTGGGAGCGCAAGTGTGTCAAGACGGAAAAGGTAATGACCGTGATGGAACAGGAATACGAGCGGCAGATTGCTTTTGACTTGTTGAAAAAACAGGTGAAGGAGAGCCGCAAGCTGGTAGCCGATCAGCTATCCGGCGTATCACGGGTGATGAGCGACTTTGCCCGCGAAATCCAGCGGGAAGGGATCGAGCTTAGCTTCCAGGAAAAGCAGGTCTCACGGGCGCTGGAGGGATTGGGGCTGTCTGTCAGGCGAGTAGAGATTCACAGCCTGGAGGAAGGCAAGGTTGACATTGAAATCAGTCAGCCAACCTGCTACGGGCGGGACGAGTGCGCCAAGATCGTAGCCCCCATGCTGACCGAAATTCTCGGGGAAAACATCGTGGTAAAAGAGCGCCAATGCGAAGCGTACAAGGACGGCTCCTGCAAAATGTGCCTGACCTCGGCCAAGACGTTTGAGATCGACATAGGTGTAGCCGGAGCGGCAAAGGATGGCAGGTTACTGTCCGGCGACAGCTTCAAGACGATGGATCTGGGCAACGGCAAGATGGCCCTGGCGATCAGCGACGGGATGGGAAACGGCGAACGCGCCTACCTGGAAAGCCAATCCGCTCTGGACATGCTTCAGCAGCTGCTGAAGTCGGGTATGGATGAGAAGCTGTCGATCAAAACGGTGAATTCCGTGCTGGCGCTTCGTTCCACTGACGAGATGTTCGCCACAGTTGATTTGGCCCTGATTGATCTGCAGTCAGCCAACACCCGGTTTATCAAAATCGGATCGACGCCCAGCTTCATCAAGCGGGGATCGGACGTCATTACGGTAACGGCCAACAACCTGCCGGTCGGCATTCTGGAGGAAATTGAGGTGGACGTGGTTTCACGAATGCTGAAACCGGGCGATCTTTTGATCATGATGTCTGACGGCATCTACGAGGCTCCGCGGCATATTGAAAACCGGCAGATGTGGATGAAGCGGCTGATTTCGGAGCTGGAGACGGACGATCCGCAGGAGGTGGCCGACCTGCTTCTGGAAAAGGTAATCCGTCAGCATTCCGGTGAAATCGTGGATGATATGACCGTGCTGGTCGCCCGCATCGACCGGTTTGTACCGCAGTGGTCGGCGATTCAGGTGCATGGCATGGAGAAGCTGGAGCGGCCGCGGATTGTAAGTTAACGTATGTTTCTCTTTATCCCCGTCGATACTGGTAGAAAAACGGATGGAACGGGGAGATTTTTCATGAAAGAAGCAACACTGCGACAAATTCTGGTCGTAACCGATGGCTGCTCCAACTCCGGCATGAGTCCGGTAGCAGCCGCAGCACTTGCCCGGGAGCAGGGCATTACCGTCAATGTCATCGGCGTCGTAGACAAAAGCGAGCTGGGGGAACAAGGGGAAAAAGAGATCCGCGAAATCGCCGAAGCAGGCGGAGGTCTGCACGACATCGTCTACCCGCAGCAGCTGGCCCAAACGGTTCAAATGCTGACACGAAAAGCAATGACACGCACCATACACCAGGTGGTAAACAAGGAGCTGAAAGAAATTCTGGGGGATTCTGTCCTCGAAGGATTGGCTCCGGAAAAACGGATGCAGGTGGCCGGAATGGTCGATGAACTGGGTGAGCGCAGCAGTCTGGATGTGGTCATGCTGGTAGACACGTCTGGCAGCATGAAGCCCAAGCTGTCGGCCGTACAACAGGCGATTCACGATTTCAGCATCAGTTTGCGCTCTCGCAGCGGCAAGAGCAGGATGGCGGTGTGTTCATTTCCTGGGAAACAAAAGCATCTCGATGTGCGTATTTCGTGGACCGATCAGGTGGAAAAAGCGCATCAGCTTACAGCCGGCTTGTCCATGAGCGGCATTACTCCAACGGGTCCTGCCATTGTCGAGGCGATCGCCTTGTTTGAGCACGTACAGCTTCCGACAGCCCTGGCGGATCGCTTCCGCCGAAGCGATGATGATACAGAAGGAAGCCTGCAGGATCATGTCTTCTAATGCAGCGTTTCCGCTCATGCCGAGGCAGTTTCAAGGCAGATGGAACAAAAAGTCATACCATGTACTGAAAGAACTGGGGCGGGGCGCCAACGGAGCTGTTTACCTGGTCAACCAGCAAGGCTTCACACGGGCCGTGAAGATCGGAGCCGACTCCATCGACATTTTAATGGAAGTAAAAATGCTGAAAAGCGTCCAGCAGGTGAACGCCATTCGTGTCGGACCGCTGCTGTGCGATGTGGACGACATGGAGATCAACGGGAAAACCTACACCTATTATGCGATGGAATACCTGGAAGGGGAGCAGCTCGACCAATACGTCAGAAGGATGGGGGCGGAATGGGTGCCCGTCCTGTTGATACAACTGCTTGCCAGGTTGGAGGTTTTGCATCGGCACGGCTGGGTGTTCGGCGATTTGAAGCCGGAAAATGTGATTGTTACCCATGTGGAAAAGCAGGTACGGCTGATCGATTTCGGAGGAGTGACGAAGTTGGGCAATGCCGTTCGGCAATTTACGGAAGAGTATGACCGTGCGGTATGGCACGCGGGCGATCGGCGGGCTGACGTGTCCTACGATCTTTTTTCCCTGGCAGTGATAATGGTTCGGCTGATGTCAAGCGGCGAGGAATGGAAGGCGCTCAGGAACGAACCGCGTCAAACGGCGCATTTGTGTGATATAATACGGAAGAACGACAGCCTGTATCCGTATCGCATTCCTTTGGTCAAGGCGTTTCACGTCAAGTATGCCACCGCGGGAGGGATGAAGAACGATCTGCTGGCCGCCCTTCAGGAGCGGACGGTTGGTTCGCAGAACGGACAGGCTTCCGGAACGGCAGGAAGGTGGATTGGCGGTTTGTTTGTCGCCTCGCTGCTGCTGCTTGCCGGTTCTCTGTATTACGCATGGATGTAGGGAGTGAATGCGGTGTCCGCAGACCTCGTGATGGATACGTGCCTCCTGGCGGGCGAAATCATGTTAAAAAACGGCGGGGAGACGTACCGGACGGAGGAAACGATGGCCTTGATCGCACGGGCGGCAGGAATGGATTCGGTGAACAGTTCAGCGACGCCGACCAGCATCATCCTCTCGTTTCGCTCGATGGACCGGGACCATACCCGGATGATCCGTACGCCGAACCGGACCATCAACCTGAACAAGGTGACACTCGTCAACGATGTGTCCCGACGGTTTGTCTCGGGGAAAATTTCGCTCGCCGAAGCGTACCAACTGCTTTTGGAAATCGATCAAAAGAAACCGCTCTATCCGCGGTGGATGTTGCATATGGCGGCTGGCCTTGCCAGCGGCTCTTTTGCCATGCTTATCGGCGGATCCTGGGACGATCTGATTCCAGCGGCGCTGGCAGCCCTTACGGTAAATGTCAGCCTGGAATTTTTGGAACAGTTTTTACGCATCAAATTTTTTACCGAGTTCACGTCCGCGCTCGCCGGCGGTTTGGCAGCGGTTCTGTTTGTCATACTGTTTCCCCATCTGCACCTCGACATTTTAATCATCGGAGCCATGCTGCCTCTCTTCCCCGGGATCGCCATCACCAACTCGCTGCGCGACCTGATGGCCGGTGACCTGATAGCAGGCGTATCTCGCGGGGCCGAAGCGATTCTCACTGCATTGTCGGTTGCGGTGGCTACGGCCATTATACTTTCGTTTTTGGGGTGATTGGATGACCTGGTGGCAAGGTTTGGGACTTAGTTTGGTTTCGGCTGTCGCTTACGGACTTTTGTTTAACGTGCCGGTTCGCGCCCTGCTGGCCGGCGGTTTGGCAGGGATGACGGGATGGATTGTCTTTTACCTGCTTCCCTTCTGGGGAGCGGAGGTGACGCTGTCTACGTTTCTGGCAGCGACAACCGTATCGCTCTTGAGCCAGCTGCTGTCGATCTATCTGAGGGTGCCTTCGACCAACTTCAGCGTCGCCGGAATTATTCCGCTCGTCCCCGGGTCGATGGCGTATAAAGCGATGCTGGCCTTCGTCAATGGTGAATACATCCACGGCATTACCTTGGCGACGAAGACATCGATGGTTGCGGGGGCAATCGCTTCCGGGCTGATTTTGGGGATCTCCTGTGTTACGGTATGGAAGGGAGCGCGCTATGCTGACAAGCGTCCAAAGGCACATTGAACAGGAGAAGCTGCTGCTCCCGGGAGAAACGGTCATCGTCGGAGTTTCCGGGGGGAATGACTCCATCGCGCTGCTGCATATCCTGAGGTCACTCAATCAACACTATCAGTACGGCTGGAAACTCCACGCGGTCCATCTGAACCACTGCTTTCGCGGTGAAGAATCGAGTCAGGACGCAGCTTACGTCGCATCGTTTTGTCGAGAGATCGATGTCCCTTGTCATCTGTTTGAGCGAGACGTCCCGGCGTACATGCGGGAGACGGGGCTCGGGGCGCAGGAAGCGAGCCGGGAGCTGCGCTACGGGATTTATCGGCAGGTGGCGAAGCAGTGCGGAGCTGCCAAAGTGGCGCTGGCCCACCACGCCGACGATCAGGTGGAGACGATTCTGTTTCGCTTGCTGCGCGGGACGCGGCTGAACGGACTGACCGGCATGCCGCAAAGACGCTGGCTTGTTCACGGGCAAGTCGAGGTCGTGCGTCCGCTTTTGTCAATTCGTCGTCGTGAGCTGGAGGAGTACTGCCGGCAAAATGGGCTGGAACCGCGCGAGGACAGCAGCAACCGGTCGCGCAAGTACAAGCGAAACCTGCTCCGCTTGGATGTCATGCCGCTGTTGGAGACGGTCAACGAGCGGTATCGCGAGCATATCCTGGCTTTGGCGGAGGCGGTGCGGGAAGATGAGGAGTATCTGCAGAAGCAGAGCCGTGCTGCATTGGAACAGGTTATTTTGGAACAAAAACAGAATCATATCGCAATCTCTCGCGACAAGTTTCAAACTTGTGACGTTGCTTTACAAAGGAGAATGATTACTCTAATATTAAGTTATCTCTCAAGGCAGTTTGAATGGTCTTCGCAGCATGTGGAGGCCGTTTTACGCATGATGGAAGGGGTTCATCCGTCAGCCGTTTTGCATTTGCCGGACCGGCTTGTCGCCAGACGCATGTATGAGCGGGTCAGCTTCAGTCGAGACGGGAAGGACAAAGAGACGGGTGACTTTTGTTATGAAGTGGCAGTTCCCGGATCTGTCTGGATTGCGGAAAGCGGGATTGCAGTACATACCTCGTATCTTCCACACGAGCCCGAGTGGGGAAAACTCCCGCGCTTTGCGGCTGTGTTTGATGCGGATCGCTTGTCGGGATCTTTACGCGTCAGGAATCGAAAACCGGGCGATCGACTTGCTCTTTTCGGCTCAGGGTCCGTCAAAAAGCTGAAGGAACTGCTGATTGACGCCAAAATCCCCAAGGCCTGCCGAGAGCGGCTGCCCGTGTTCGTCGCCGGGGAAGAAGTGATCTGGGTTCCCGGAGTTCGTCGTTCTGCCGCTGCGCCCGTTGATGAACAGACCACACGTTTTTTATGCATCGAAGTTGAGTTTGGAGAAGATTGGCGGGAGGTTTTTTTACCATGAATCAGGACATCAAGAACATCTTGCTTACAGAAGAAGAAATCGCATCAAAAGTGAAGGAACTGGGCAGCATTCTCAGCGCAGAGTACCGGGATAAAAATCCGCTGGTGATCTGCGTGCTGAAGGGTGCCGTTCTTTTTATGGCGGACCTCATCCGCAACATGGATATTCCGTGTGAAATGGATTTTATGGCTGTTTCCAGCTACGGCCGCACCGGAACGGAGTCTACGGGCATGGTAAAGATCTTAAAAGATCTCGACACCTCTGTAGAAAATCGCCACGTTCTTGTCGTGGAAGACATCATGGACAGCGGTCTTACGCTGAGCAGACTGGTGGAGCTTCTGCGCCATCGGGAAGCTGCTTCCGTCAAGGTCGTTACGCTGCTCAACAAACCGGAGCGCCGGAAAGTCGACATCACTCCGGACTACAGCGGTTTTACCATTCCGGATGAATTCGTCGTCGGATACGGGCTGGATTATGACGAAAAGTATCGAAATCTGCCGTTTATTGGTGTATTAAAGCCTGAGGTATACAGCAAGTAGGTTTGTTGTGAACCCCCTGCTTCATATGATAAAATGTGAAAAGTGTCTTTTCGCGAGAGGAGGTAAGAAATGAATCGCTTTTTTCGTAACACCGGGTTCTATCTACTTATTTTCCTTGTCACGGTAGGGATCGTGAATTTTATCCTCTCCGGGACAGATAAGCTGACGCAGCTGTCCTATCAAGACTTCCGGGTTCAACTGCAAAGCAACAACGTTTCAGAATTATCTCTTCGCCCTGACGGGGGTACATATCGTGTAGATGGTACGCTGGTCAAAGCCGCTCCCGGACAGGAGAAGTTTTACACCAACGTGCCGTTGTACGACTCCGATGTCATCGCATTGCTGAACCAAAAGATCGATGAACAAAAAGTGAAAAAGGTTGAGTTTAAACCGCAGGAAGGCAACAGCATCTGGCTTACGTTCTTGACCTCGATCATTCCCTTTGTCATCATCTTCATTCTGTTCTTCTTCCTCCTGAATCAAGCACAGGGCGGCGGCAGCCGTGTCATGAACTTCGGCAAAAGCCGCGCAAAGCTGTATAACGACGAGAAGAAACGCGTCACATTTGACGATGTGGCAGGAGCCGACGAAGAAAAGGCAGAGCTTGTGGAGGTCGTGGAATTTCTCAAGGATCCCCGCAAATTTGCAGCAGTAGGCGCCCGCATTCCAAAAGGGGTCCTGCTCGTAGGTCCTCCGGGTACCGGTAAAACGCTCCTGGCTCGAGCCGTTGCAGGTGAGGCGGGCGTTCCGTTCTTCAGCATCTCCGGTTCCGATTTCGTGGAGATGTTCGTCGGTGTCGGTGCCTCCCGTGTTCGCGACCTGTTTGAAAACGCGAAAAAAAATGCGCCGTGCATTATCTTTATTGACGAGATCGACGCCGTGGGTCGCCAGCGCGGAGCTGGATTGGGCGGCGGTCACGACGAGCGCGAGCAAACCTTGAACCAACTGCTTGTCGAAATGGACGGCTTCGGCGCCAACGAAGGGATTATCATCGTTGCCGCAACCAACCGCCCAGATATTCTCGACCCGGCTCTGCTGCGTCCGGGACGTTTTGACCGTCAGATTACGGTAGACCGTCCGGACATTCGGGGACGTGAAGCTGTACTGAAGGTACACGCCCGCAACAAGCCGCTGGGCGACGACATCAAGCTTGACGTGATTGCGCGCGGAACCTCCGGTTTCACCGGGGCCGATCTGGAGAACCTGCTGAACGAAGCAGCGCTCCTGACTGCACGGAAAAACAAAAAGCAAATCAACATGGAAGAAATCGACGAAGCCATCGACCGCGTGATTGCCGGTCCAGCGAAGAAATCCCGCGTCGTCAGCGAGGATGAAAAACGCCTGGTTGCTTACCACGAAGCAGGTCACACGATTATCGGCTACCACCTGAAAAACGCCGAGATGGTGCACAAAGTGACGATTATCCCGCGCGGTCAGGCAGGCGGTTACACCGTGATGCTGCCGAAGGAAGACCGTTACTTCGCCACCAAGAGCGACTTGCTCGACAAGATCACCGGTCTGTTGGGCGGACGTGTGGCGGAGGAGTTGGTCCTGGGTGACATCAGTACCGGTGCACACAACGACTTCCAGCGCGCTACGGCCATCGCCCGCAGCATGATTACCGAGTACGGCATGAGCCGACTGGGTCCGATGCAGTTCGGTCGCACGCAAGGCCAGGTGTTCCTGGGACGCGACATCGGTCACGAGCGCAACTACTCGGAGCAAATCGCGTACGAGATTGACCAGGAAATGCAGAGGATCATCAATGAGTGCTATGAGCGATGCAAGGAACTGCTGATCAAGTACCGTGACCAACTGGACCTGATCGCAACAACCCTGCTCCGCGTAGAAACGCTGGATGCAGAACAAATTAAACAGCTGATCGAGAAGGGCAGACTGGATAACGACCCGACTGAGGGGAACGATGTTGCGGTAAACATCCAGCCGAAAAAAGACGAAGCAGACAATCAAGACCACAAACCGACAGAATAAGGAGCGCCTTTGGTGCTCCTTTTGTTCGTAAATAAGAATTTAGAAAAATTCTTATTTACACAATTGCAACTAAGGCTCCGCCAAAAAGCATGTCGGAGCCAAGTTTTCTAGTATCCGAAAAAAAGAGGAGGGGAAGAAATGGTGTTTTCCAACGTAAAACTGGCTGCATTTGACATGGACGGGACTTTGCTTAACGCTGATTCCCAAATGACCGAAATCACCAAAGAAGCATGCCGAAAGCTTCAGGCCAGCGGGTGCAAGCTGGTTTTGTCTACAGGCCGTACTTACGGTTCGGCGCTGATTCCGATTGATCGCTTTCCGTTTGACGGGTACGTCTGCAGCAACGGAGCCACTGTTCTCGAAGCTGACGGCACGCTGGTAAAAAGAACACTGCTGCCTCGTGAGATGATTCTCGATGTCGTGCATACACTAAGACAGGAACCCATTTACTACGAATTGCACGACACCGCCAGCAACCGCTGGATGGTACGAGAAGACCGGGATCGCATAGAATCGCTGTTAGCGGAAGATACTTCAGTGGAAGGTCTCTCGCTGCGCCGCTTTTCCTTTTACAAGCTGGCGCGGATCGTGGAGCTGGAGGAGATGCTGGAACGGGTTGCCTCCGGCGGGTCAGACATCGTAAAAATCTTCATCTGGCACCGGGAGCCGGAAAAACTGAGGGAGCTTCGGGAACTGCTTGCGCCTTGGACAGATTCGGCTACGGTCACCTCTTCCGGCAATCACAACGTGGAAATCATCCCCAAGGGAGTCTCCAAGTGGGAGGGGCTTCGCTACTTTTGTCAGAAGTGGGGGATATCCGCCGAGCAGGTCATGGCTTTTGGCGATGCGGACAACGATCGAGAGGTTTTGTCACAGGTCGGATATTCGGTTGCGATGGCAAATGCGAAAGCGGAAATCAAACAGTTGGCGCGGTTCGTTGCTCCCCACCACAACGAAGACGGGGTGGCCAAATTCATTCTGGAACAGATGCCGGGCGATGCCTGAAACAAGCACTTTCGCCAGCGACTTTACATTGACAAGGTAGTACAATGGGATTACAATGACCGTACAAAATGACGCAAGTCAGAACGTAGGGGGATATCTACATGGATGCCTTAGCGTTAGAAAAGAAGGCGCAGCGCAACGCTGAGTTACGCGAACGGCTGATGCAGTTGAAAAAGGAACGGAACGCCATCATCCTGGCTCACTACTATCAACGCCCGGAAATCCAGGAAGTGGCAGACTATATCGGGGATTCCTTCGGGCTGGCGCAGAAGGCCAAGGAGACAGATGCTGACGTGATTCTGTTCTGCGGGGTTCACTTTATGGGAGAAAGTGCAAAAATTCTCAATCCCAACAAAAAAGTGATTATCCCGGATGAGCGCGCCGGCTGTCCGATGGCCGACATGGTAAACGTGGACGGTTTGCGCAAGCTCAAGGCACAGCACCCGAACGCAAAAGTGGTAGCTTACATCAATACGTCCGCGGATGTAAAAGCGGAAACATACATTTGCTGTACATCTTCCAATGCCAAACGGGTGATCGAGTCGATCGACAGTGACGAAATCATCTGGGTACCGGACAAAAACCTGGGTCACTACGTTTCCCAGTTCACCGACAAAAAAATGATTATCTGGGAAGGCTACTGCAATACGCATGACCAGCTTTCCGTCGAAGACATCATGAACATGAAGCGGGAGCATCCCAATGCGCTGGTGGTCGTGCATCCTGAATGTCGTCCGGAGGTTGTGGCGCTCGCCGACTACGTGGGATCGACTACCGGCATTCTGAAATTCTGCCGGGAATCTTCCCACAAGGAATTCATCATCGGCACGGAAGACGGCACCCGCTACATGCTGGAAAAAGAGAGTCCCGACAAAAAGTTTATCTTCGCCTCCAAGTATCTGGTTTGCCCGAACATGAAGGTAAACAACCTGAAAAAATGCGTGGAAGCGCTGGAAAACATGAAGCCGGAAATTTTCGTGCCAAAAGACATTGCCAACGCGGCTCGGGCTTCCCTGGAGCGCATGCTGGAAGTAGCGCCTGCGTAACCGTCTGAACACCAAAAAAGACTACGCTCATCCGAGAAGCGTAGTCTTTTTTTAGTGTATAAGCGTACTATGTCAATTAGTTTTTTCGCCCTTTTTGAGAATGGCAAACACACCTAACGTAATTT
>NZ_JBIYSM020000044.1:0-33224 GCF_044759095.2 Brevibacillus soli | reverse complement strand
AACGCGTGGAGCTGACGAATACTAATCGGTCGAGGACTTATCCACATTCCTTGTGCAAAACTTGCGTATCCAGTTTTCAGGGAGCAAACAGAATTCCAATCCTTTTCAGGGTTGGCATTTTTCATTTATGCCGTCCGGTATAGCCGGACGGCTTTTTTTGTCCCAGCTATTCCATTTACGCTAGGAAAAAAGCTGGGGAGGAGAGCGAGATGCCGGTCAATCCGCTGCGCTTGGCTGCAGCCCTGCTTCTTGCGGCCTGTGTGGCCTACGGATCCTATCAGATGGTGAAGCCTGAGACCTTTTCCTACATCAAGCTGCGGGATGGGGTGATGAAAGAAGGGGGGATGCTGCTGACATTGGACGACCTGGAGGAGGAGGTGCTGACACTGGGAGCCTGGTCAGACAACGGAAAGCCGCCAATAGATGGGCTTCTCCCCTGGTCGGAAACGGCGGCGTACGTTGGGCAGCCACTCGCCCGACGGGTAACGGGCGGGCTTCCGCTTCTAAAAACAGATCTGGAGATACATGGGGAGAGCACTCTGGAGCCGAAACTGGGTGCGTCCGTTACAGCAATGAGCATTCCGGTGGACAATGTATTGGGAGTGACACCGCACATCGCTGTAGGAGAGCGGGTTCATCTCTATGCTTCCTTTGAGGACGAAGCAGGGGCGCACTCCGGTCTGCTTCTACGCGACATGCCGGTGATCGCAGTTCAGCGGGAACAGGAAAGTGAAGTTCCAAGTTTGGTAGCAGTGACGATTTCATTGAATCTGGACGAGGCTGTTCTGCTTACTCATGCCCTGCACTACGGCAAGATTCGACTGGGTAAAGCCGGACTCACCGATGGAACGAAGAACGGCGTCGGGGACGCCGCGTTTGCTGCCGCTCTCATGAAAACAAGAAAGCGGTGGAGTGACGAAGAGGAGGTTCAATAGTGAAAAAACGATTGTTCATCGTTGATGAAGATGCCAGTTCCACAGGCGAATTAAGGGAGAAATTGGCTGACAGTCAACATATCGAGGTATGCGGACATGCTGTCCGGCTGGAAGAAGTATGGCGGGCGGTTCAGGCCACCAGTCCAGACATTCTTCTCGTAAGCAGTTTGCAGGAGACGGAGCTTGGAGTTCTTTGTCAGCAGATCAGATTCGCTTTTCCCCACCTCGCGTTGATAGCCGCATGTTCTGCACGAGAATTATTGTGGGAGCCTTTTTTACGCAATCTGGGCATCTGGGTAATTGCAAAACCGATCCAACCCATGCAGATCGAGACGCTGGCATTTCAGTTCAGTACAGTTCTCGGTTTGGCTGCCCTGCAGAACCACCCGCATCGCGCTGTGGCGGAAGCCCGTGCGGAGCAGACGTATGTGGCTGACTTCAAGGAACCGAAGCATCTGATTACGGTGTACGGACCCAAAGGGGGTGTCGGCAAGACGTTTTTGTCCCGTGAATTGGCCGTATATTTTTCCATGCAGAAAAAAGCCGGTCGCCCCCTGCAGGTGTTGGCTGTCGATTTTAACCTGGACTTGGGTACATTTGCAACTTCCTTGAACCTTCCACGAACACCCAACCTGTTTTCCTGGGTGCAGGTAATTGATACACACTTGAAAGAGAGGGCGCTAAGAGACGGTAGAAACCCTGACCTGCTTCACCACGAAGACTGGCAGGAATACGCTACGGCCATGCGTTTGTCCCCGCAAGATATCGCCAAGTATGTGGTCACACACTCGCAAACCGGATTGCACGTCCTTACATCGCCTCGAGAGATTCGCCACAGCTTTGAAATCCGTGATTACCATCTTTATTTGATACTGGAAACCTTGAAGAACAGCTCATACGACGTCATTTTGATCGACACGGCTCCTGACACGACTGATGCCACCATTCAGGCGCTGTTTTTTGCCGAGCGGGTAGTAATGGTGGGGAATCCTGTTGTTGATTCCATTGAAAATATTCAGCGGATGCTCAAGCTTCTGCGGGAGGCAGAGTACCCCGAAGAAAGGATTCAAATCTGCATGAACCGTCTGCAGCGAAAAGAGTTGTTTACACTGGATGAGATCCGCGCCTATTTCCAGTTGCATCCGAGTAGAAAGATATTTCCCATTCCCGATGATGCGGAAGTAAAAAAATCGATTAACACAGGGACGCCAATGATGCTGTATCCCGGAAGGACAGCGGCTAAAGACGCTATCGAAGCGTTGGGAAAATCCCTCGTTCCCCCTGAAGCGGAGAGGGTGGATCAACAGGAAAAGGGAAAACAGCGGCCCTCTCTGCTCAAATGGCTGTGGAGGTAAGAAAAGCTTCTATAGAAGTTAGGAGTGGTTCGATGACCTTTAATCGGAAAAGTTTGCTGGGAATTCAAACAACGGCGCGCCCTCCCCGTTTTGATCCGCATTCCGTGGTGCGAGAGAAAGCTTACGCGACTCAATCCCTTGATGATCGAGCTCATGTCGGTCAGCTCGCAGCAGAGAGACAGATTAGCGGTGAGATAGAAACAGCGATCAAAACAAAGATTGTCGAGAAACACGGAAAGCGGTTGTGGGAGGAAAAAAATCAACCGGCGTATTTGGAGGAAGTGGCAAACGATATTCGTCTGCTTCTGGAAGCAAGAGCCCCACTAACGAACAGTCAACTGGACACAGAGGTTCAGCGGCTTTTGCATGCGCTTATCGGCTGGGGGCCGCTGGATGCGTTGCTGGATGATTCGGATATTACCGAGATCTTGTTTCACAGGCACGACTTTTTAGTCGTGGAACGAAAAAGCACAGGGAGATTGGAGAAACCTGATATGCCTGTGTTCCGGGACGAAGAGGAAATGCTCCATCTGTTGGAGCAGATTGCCGCTGCCATGGGACGTGAATTTAACGAAACGAAAGCGGAGTTGAATACCCAGCTTCCTGATGGATCCCGCATTGCCGCGACGCACCGCTCGATCTCGCCGGATGGACACATGCTGACCATCCGTAAACACCGTGAATTATTGATGGAACAAGACTATCTGCAGTACGGGTCGATTTGCAAGCCGATGCTGCAGTTTTTGAAGTGGGCGGTCGGTTTGTCTCGGGCATCTGGTATCGTCAGCGGTGGTACCGGATCGGGCAAAACTCACTTGCTCAACTTGATATCCCAATATGTCCCGCATCATCTCAGCATCATTACTATTGAGGATGTATTGGAGATGAAGCTGCAGCACCCTTTTGTCCGCCGTTTTTTAGCCAAGCCTCCCAATTATGAAGGGAAGGGTGGCTTCTCCATCCGGGATTGTGTCCGTTTGTCATTGCGAAAACGTCCAGATGTCATTATAGTGGGCGAGACCCGCGGAGGAGAGATTGTAGATATCTTGTGGGCGATGAACACGGATCACCCTGGAAGCTGGAGCACTGCACATGCCAATTCACCGCGGGCGTTGATTGACTCCACGCTGCCGATCTTGTTTGGCAAAGCGGAAGAGAAATACAGTTCCGCGGAGAGGAATTTAATGATCGGTTCCGCGCTTGATCTGATTGTTCAGGTAAAACGTTTTGAAGAGGATGGCAGCCGCAAAGTGGTGGCGATTTCCGAGGTTGTAGGAACGGGTCAGTCTCATGAGGAGAGAATTAGGCGGACGTGCAACGTTAAGCAGATTATTCCGGAGCGCGTCTATCTACAGGATATTTACATATTCGAACCGACTGGTGTTAATGAGGGGAAAGTGACGGGCAGGTACAAGTGGACCGGTTACAAGCCGGACAGATTGGTACGGCGCTGGTTGGAAAAAGGATTGAAACCCGATGAAATCGATCAGGTGTTCTTTCCCACCCCCATACAGGTATAGGAGGTGACCACCCGTGCCAGTGTCAAACGTGCTGTTGGCAGCAACGGCCGCGTTGTGCGTGCTTTATCTCCTGATGCCGTTTGATCGCTCTTTTTTTCGTTTTCGAAGGGATCGACAACATCAGATCGTCGATCAAATGCACAGGGAACGAATGACGCTGTTTGACAAGTTGGACCGCAGGCTGCATCGCATGCGAGCCGGCCTGAACGTGAATCACTACCTGGTTTTGTCAATGGGGATGGGGTTTGGATCCATCTGGTTGACGAGTTTGATCCTGCAGTCCTGGTGGTTGGGGCTACCAGCTTTTTTCTCCGGCATCCTTTTTACGGAACGATTGATCCATATCCTGGGAGCGAGGCGAAAAGAGCGGTTTGAAGAGGGAAACGTCAAGGCAATTCGATTAATGGCAAGCTCTTTGCGAACATCTCCTTCTTACCTGCATGCGTTTGATCAGGTAGCTGTCAGTCCCTATATAAACAAACAGGTTGCCGAAGAATACACGCGAGTGGTAGAGATGCTGCGCGGTCAAGTTCCGATCGAGCGAGTGATGGCGGAGTTTTTCGAGCGCACGGGGTCGGCTGACGTCTCCTACCTGGCGACGATCGTTCGAATTCAGCGGGAGATGGGTGGGGATATGGCCAAAACTCTTGATTTGGCCGCTTCAGCCATTCTGCGGAAAAGGCAGTCGCTGCGAAGACAGCGGGCTGCCATGTCTCAGATTCTGGCGCAAGTAAATTTGTTGAGCGTGATGCCGTTTGTCTTTATCGTGGCACTCTACGCTAATAATCCCCATCATTTTGATTCTCTCACTGCGACGCCGGGAGGACGGTTTACCATGCTCGGCTGTTTGTTTTGTATTTTGGTTGGAGGCGAAGTCATCCGGTATCTTGCCTTGAAAGGATTGCACAAGGGAGGCTAAGGGATGCTGTTGATCTGTGGTGCGGTTGGTTTGGCGTTATTCTTGTTTTTGCTTCCCGCTTGTCAGGGGGTTCCTCGAACGAACATGTCCTCCCTGCAGGGGCGTATCGACGTGGAGCGAGAAGAGCTTATCAACAGGGCTTTTCATACCAAACCGTCCCGGTTGAAAGTAGTCGGTCGATTAGAAAAAAACGAGACATTGCAAACAATGCTGTGCAGGTGGACAGGGACGGATATGCCCGGAACTGAACGAATCCTTTCGCGAATTCACTGGAATGTTACTCTGCCGGAAGTGCTTTTGGCCAAAGCGACAGGAGGAGTCCTCCTGCTGGGAAGCATCGGATATCTTGTTGTGAGGCTCTACAGCGGACAGGAAATATCGTCGGTGACATTGGCGGTATCTCTTTTTGCTTTAGCAGTGTTTTTGTTTCCTACCCTTTTGCTCGAATGGGCTGACAAGCGCGTGAAGGGGGAGATACGCGAACAGGTCCCGATCTTTTTCAGTATCGTGCAAGCGTTGGTAGAGGCAGGAATGCCGATCCAGGCAGCAGTGAAAAACACGGCCCGGCGGTTTGATGCCAGGTTGGGCTGGGAGCTGGCTCGGCTGGAGGTGGAGGAAAAGCGCTACGGAAATTGGCGAAAAGCATTGGAGGAAATGGCCTACCGTTGGGAAGTGGATGCATTGATTTCAATTGCGTTGGAAATCAACGAAGCAGTAAGCAAAGGCGTCAGCGTAGGCGGGATACTGGCCGCCCAGGTGGAAGAGCAGCTTCGCCAACAGGAGGACGAAGCATCTGCATACATGAACAGACTAAGCATCCGGCTGCTTCCCTTCGTTATTTTGCTGATGGGAGTACCTCTTCTGTTCCTGGTAATGGGTCCCGCCTTTATGAGTATGAAAATGCAGCTGTAAATCTTTTTGCCGGAGGTTCTGTCTTTTGCGAGAGTATAGGTACAGACCAAAGGGAGGGGTTTTATGGAAATTTTTAAAGAATACCTGAACCGCTTTATTCATGAGGAAGATGCGGTCACGATTGTGGAGATGGTGATTATTGTCGCGGTCATCCTGATTTTGATCATTCCGGCGCTGTCAGAATTGGGAACGGCAGAAGACGAGAAGCTGAAGGAACTAAAAGATAAAATCAGCAAATGAGAGACGTAGCATTGTTTCTTTTGCTAATGGCTGCTGCCTGTTCAGATTGGCGTTGTCGCAAAGTATCAAACTATCTGACCTTTCCTTTTATGGCAGCGGGCTTGCTGTATCAACTGCTTCTCGGTACGGGGGAGGCGGCGTTGACAGGCGTTCTCTGCGCCTTTGCGCTTTCATTGTTGCCGACGTTATTTCGCGGGATGGGCATGGGAGATCAAAAACTGCTGATGGCGGCAGGTGCATGGACAAGCCATTCAGAGGTATATCTGTTGTTCTTGTATTCGCTTTGCAGCTGCATGCTTGTAGCGCTTTGCAAGCCGGAAAGATGGCCCCGCCTGTGGGGGAACATGATCTTGCTGGCGGCGGGGTGGTCGGGACACCATCAACTATGGCTGCCGGGGCGAACCTCCTCCGCCTTAAGTCTGCCGTATGCCGTTCATCTGCTTGCCGCATGCTTGTTCGATCGCTTGTGGAGGTAAGTGAGAATGCCGCACTGGTTTGATCGGCTCAAAAGGGAAGAGCGGGGGAGCCAGCTAATCGAGTTTATTTTTACGTTTCCGCTGGTCTGGGTACTGCTTGTGTTTGCCTTTGACCAATTTACCATCCTTTACAATCGGCAAAAAGCCCTTGCCGCTGCTTTCGAAGCGGGGCGTATCGCCGCTGTTCAGCCTACTTACGGCTTAGCCCGTTACCACGGAAAAGAGCGTGGAGAAAAGGAGCTGGAGCAGGCCATCGCTGCGACGGATGGAGAGGTTCGCATCTTTGTAAAGGGGGGAAAGTGGAAAAAGGGGAATCACCTGCAGACCGAAGCTACAGTATCCTTTCGCTTGTTGGCCTCCAGGCAACCGATGGAGGTTACCGAAACCTATCACATGATGATCGAGAACGCGGAGGACATAGAGTGATGCGACAAAAAAAGCGGCTGTTATTTGAAGAGCGTGGGGCAATCTTGGTAACCACGCTCTTTTTTCTCTTTTGCCTGTGCGGTTTGTTGTCGTTGTTGTTGTTTCAGGAACAGGCCGGACTACTGATCATGAAGACACAGCAGACAGCAGATCTGATCACAAAAGGAGCAAGGGCTGCCGGAAAGTGGGAGTACCTCGATGAGGACGGCGAGAGACAGCAGAAGCTGTTCGCTACCAGTCGCGAGGCGCAAAGACAGGGTGCTGCCATCATCAGGGGAGCCCGTGAAGAGGCGGAGATCCTGTGGAGACTGAACGAACCATCGTTGCGAAACGAGGCAGAGCAGGTCGTTGCCATTCATCAAAAAGGCGAACAACGATATCTCTATCGTCAGGGAATCTACCATTTGCAACTGGAAGTGACCAGCTTGCTGCAACTCTTTTGGGAGACGACAAGAGTGATGGTGTCCAGGGCATCCCAATCGGGGCTGTATAAACAATGACTGTGGAATCAGGCCGTTAGGCACAGCTATTATTTTTGTCCTATAGCAGCATGGTAATTTAGCAGTAAATTCCAGATGCAGGGACAGGAGTGAACAGCTGATGCCGACCAAGATTATAGAGAGGTATAAAAGAATCCTTACGGGAGAGCAAAAACGGTTTTCTCCTTATGAGTTTGAAGATGTGCAGTACCGAAAACAAAAGGTGCAGCTCGTGCTGCGTTACGCCATCGAGCAGGTAAAAATGTGGACGCCCGAACAAGCTCGCAACGAGTTGAACATGCGGGATGTAAAAGAGTTGAAGCTGCATCTCATTCGCGAGTACGTCGAGCCGCCGATTGAGGCGAAATCGGAAGATGTCTACTATCTAGTAGAATACGCTTATCCGTACCTTCCCAGGTCATCTGAAAAGGACAAGGTGCTTTGGGTATATCAAGAGGTACTGTCTGGTATTCGACGCCATTTTCCCCCTCTCTATTTTCAGAGCATCAAGGGAGAAGAGCGGGCCAAGATATGCTTTGATTACATGTGGCAAGAACTCCTACAGATTCGCGACCTGCGGGAATTGCCGCGCATATTCACCAAAACGGAAAGGGCTCACCATATTTTGCGCAAGCACAAGCTGAAAATATTGGTAGATACTCTCTACTTCTCCCCGTTTGACATGATTACGGACATGTACCCGGAATTGGCCGAACCATCGCTGTGGAATCCATATTGAAATATATTTGCACGCCCCCTCTGTCTTTTTTTACCGTAAGAGTAGTTTCATGGGCTTATAAGCATATGAAACGGCCGTACTCTGCAGGTGAGAAAAGGAGGTTGTTGCAAATGGCAACAGTAGAGGCTCACCAGGAATTTTCCACGACTGTGGAGCAGCTTTTGGGACGCGTGGTACGTTACCAAAAGCACAAACCGGGGAGACACCTCTCGTTGGAAAGGGTGCCCCAAGGCTACTTCCAAATTGAGTCCGTTCACCGATTTGGAAGCAGAATCATTTTGAATGACGGAACGATTGTCTTGGAGAGTGCTCCGACCGTCATGGAACGCGGGAGAAGAATTGCGCTTCTTCTCACAACCGGAGAGGAACTCTACTTTTTTGTAGAGTAAGTCTCCAAAAATTCGCCTTGTACAGTGAGTGCAAGGCGAATCCTCAATCAATAAAATATTATAAATAAATTATTACATTTTGTTTGACGAAAGCTTTATCATGTAGCAAAATGTCAATAAATGTATAAAAAAGTAAAATATAGGAGGGAGTTTATGCTAGCGGAAAGTGCAGTCGAGTTGGTTAATCGCTGCTACGAACAAAGAAACAACCTGTTTACCTTGGAGGAGATGAAAGAGGACTTTATCACGTTTGTCTTTGGAAGCTATCAGGATGAGATTGTGATGACACATGGTTTGGATCGATTCTATGAACACCTGGATGATCTGCATTTAACCAACTGCCGGAAGGATTTTGACAAGGCGGTGGAAGATTGGTATCTGCTGTACTACGGCTGCCAAAACGAGGAAGCAAACTACCATGACATTTTGTTCATATTGGTAAAGGAAGCGCTGTTGGTCAATCAGTCTGACAACCGTGAGACGTTGATGCGGGATGTTACCAAGCTGCTTACGTCTCCCACCGGGTTCATGAGCCGATGGAGAGGCGGTGATGATAGAAAGCTTACCACTTACTTCAAGTACCTTAACCAGTTGGGCATCCGCACCTATGAAGACATAGAAGCAATTGTGGACATGTGGCTGCTGGAAAACCCAAACGCTTTCGACAGAAGACATCAGCAACTTCTTGCCAAATCCCGGCGGGGGAGACCAAACAATGTCGAACTGTCACTTCTTCTGGAGATGGCCTGCCAGTTAAAACCTGAGTTAACGCCTCAGGAACGAGAGCGCATTCGAAAGATCTACTATTATCACAGAAAGTCACTAACCATGCGAGAAATGATGGAAAAGTTCAAGAAGTACATCGTATCGAAAAATAAGGCTAACAACTCTCATGCAGGATAGGCCATGTTTCCATAAGGTAAACCGGTTTGTTTCCCACTTCCGTGAACTGGAGAAACAAGCGTATTCTCTCACAAAGGAAGAGGAACAGTCATGGCAAGCGCTCAAAGAAAAGCTTTCCGCTTCGGTCCCTGAAGAACAGAGATTTCCTGTTTCTCGCCGTATCATAGCCATTGCTGGATTATATCCGCGGGCAGGGGCAAGCTTTCTTGCCGGCAACTTTGCTTACTACCTTGCGGGTAAAGGTATTCCCACTACCTTGTGCGAAATGCCCGGAATTGTTTCCTATTACTACTTCGCGCTAGACTTCGAACGAAGAGCGCATCAAGACCTCAAAGACTCCGCTGAAAAAATGCTCCTCTTGCAAAACAACCTGCTGCGAATAAAAGTAGATGCCTCTCTTCAAAAACAAAACCCTTCTCAGATGGACATAACAAATTGGTTGTTATTGGTAAATAAAGATTCTCCGTGTGTGATTTTCGATTTGTCCTCGTATTGGACGGAAGAGTCGGTTCATAGAATCATGGCCTTGGCAGATGAAATATGGTTGGTTTTCGATTCTGACGTAGCACGCCTGACAAGCCTGTTTCTATCAGAAAAGGCCCCGAAAGCATGGAAAAGCATGGCCGACAAGATCAGAATAATTGCGAACAAATGGAACCCCCATCTTGCGCGTTCGGGCGTGATGAAAAGGGTGGAAGGCACAGTGTCGTTGTGGGATGAGGAACACCAAAAAAGAGAAATCGATGCTACTTTTCCGCTCATCGACAGTCAAAAAGTGTCGATCGCACAGTCAAAGGCGTCTCTCCTGTTGGAGGTCCATCCGGAGGAAGGCAAATGGTTTGAGTTATTGGTTTTCACTGAAAAAGGAAGGATGTTATGAAAAAGCAGACATTGTTTACCGTTAGTATTGTCTCGTTTTTGTTGGCAGCAGCTTGCTTTTACGCCGCGACCCGGTACCTTGACGCCCTTGTGGCTGAACGGCTATTCGCTCCTGTGGTCAAGGTGGCAAAAGGAAAAGAAATTTCTCCCTATGAACCGATAACCAGGGAAGACGTTGTACTGGTTCAGGAGGAAACAGATGAAATATATCCAGGTTCCTATCAAACGATTGAGAGTGTGTTGGGAAAAAGAAGCGTGCAAACCATTTATGAAGGAGAACAGCTGGTGGACAAAAAGTTGTCAGAAAGCCATTTGCTTCCTGATAAAGGAAAAGCGAGATATGAGTTTCCCCTGCACTCCATAATGCCGGTAACGGAACTTCGAAAAGGCGACTACGTAAAGCTATGGGTAAAATACAAGCCGATCACAGAACTTCAATCGCTCCCTGAACCGATGCATTTTCGCAAAAGCAATACCACGGCTGACCCGTTATTTGAGAGTCAGTTGGTAACTGTTAAAGATAACAACGGCATGGAAATATACACGCTAAAGCAGAGTCTGATGCCTGGCGCAGAGCAAATGGAGAGCGCCGTTTTCAAAGGCTCTGAGGCAAAAAAGTACACCAACGCAGAAAAGCGATATCGGGATTATCGTGCGCAACCTACTTCCTTGCCGGCTTATATTGGGTTTAATCTGACTGATCAGCAGTTCGTTGTACTAAGTGAAGCGATGAATTACGGAACCGTTCAGATCGGACATATTCTCGCCGCAGAGGAGGTGCAGTCCCGATGAAGACCCTTGTTTGCTATCCGATGAAATCCCTGGTGAATACATACGTTCCAGCCGGATGCGAGGCGTTAACGACGGAGAACGAGGAAGACTTCTTTCGCAAGGCAGATATCTACAAACCTGAAGCAGCGGTGCTTTTTTCCGAGATGTTTTCCTTACCGGTATGGGAATGGTTACCGAAAGCAAAGGCAAGTCTCTCAGACAGCGTTCCGATTATTATTGTGCCGTTATACAAAGACGAAGCTCTCATTAGCCATGTGGTTGAAAAATCGGGGATACAAAACACCTACCTATTGTCGGCGAATTCAACCCAAGAAGAGATACGAAACCGGATAGGCTTGATCCTCGGTATGAACGATTACGTGGAAAAAGCGAAATCAAGAGGCGACGGGATTGTGTACGCTCTCATGAGTCATGGTGGGTCCGGTATTACAACTTTTTGTATTAATTATCCGATCCTGCTTGCCAAGCGCAATCCGGAAAAACGAATCGCCGTCATTGACATGAATGGAGAAAAGCCGGATTTGACTAGATTTTTTAAGCTGGAGAAGCATCAATTGGCGTCGTTCCGACCTGATTTGTTGGATCTCTCTATCGCGTCCAGGCGAAACTGGATGTCGGTATGCAAACAGAGCAGCCACATGGATAATCTTTTTTACGCCAATGGCACAAACAAATGGAGGAGCTATGAAGTTACCAATTTGATTGAGGTGCTTCGCCGCCAATTCGATTACGTGTATATCGACTGGGGTTATTGTTTTCCTGAGACGGAAGCACTGCAGCGGCTGTTGTTCTCGGCGGATCGCAACCTGTTTTTCGTACGTGCCGATCCGTTTAGTTTAGAAGGCGCCGCGACTTGGATTAAGCGTTGGGCGGAAAAAGGGATCAGGCACGAGGTGTTGGTAAGTCATTTCGACAAAGGGCATCCGCACCGGATCGGGGAAGGCATCTCCGTCTACGGCGTCGTGCCGCGCATTTCGGACAATCGATTGATTCATTCGCATCGGAGTCACAGCGTGCTTGTGGAAGAATTTTTCCCACCAAAGCAATACATAAGCAGTTTACATGCCATCATTGATTCCGAAAAACGCAAAAGAGGAGCTGTCGTGTACGGATGAAAGCTACAGCTCACCGATGGACGGCGTCCCAGTTGAGCAGTGTGGATGACCTGAAGCAAGCAGCTCGCGACTACTTGAACCATTTTGGTACGACAAGAGAAGAGAAACTGGAAATGCAGCGAATCTTAACGCTGGCTGAGCACGGAGACCGGGAGAGCCACAGTCACATCATTTTACGGTTACAGCACTATTTTGAGGAGGTGGTAAAACGGCCGATTACGGAAGAAATCCTTCCGCAGGTAAATGGGTACGAAGGAATCACATTTGCCACTTATGGCTGGGGGATTCTGGATGTCGTCCTGCATATGTCTCCATGGATTGAAGAGGTCCGCATCTCTGCAGGAAAAAACGTAGCCTACTTGGAGCAAGGCATCAAAAAGTTTTTGCCGTACAAGCCCACTTGGCAAGAAGTAGAAACATTGCAGCAAAAACTTACCAATACAGCCGGACTCTCTTTTAATGAAAAAAAGCCAAGATTAAGCGGATACCTTGATACGCTAAAGGCGCGTTTAACCATGTTTACATTTCCGTACTCACGGGTTCCTACCATTATTGTCCGGCGATTTACGACACAAGCATTTTCCCTGGACCAGCTTCGGACGCAAAAGCTTTCTACTTTTGATGAAAAGGTACAACTGCTGATTGAACAGCAGGTCTATGGGCGGAGCAATGTACTGGTAATTGGCCCCATGGCTGCAGGAAAGACCACCATGATGATCTGCATGCTGAAGCTAAAAGATCCTCTGAACGACTTTGTCACTATCTATGAGAGCGAACATGAGATGCGCTTTGGGGATGTTTGGCCGGGAGAGGTTATCGAGCTGCAAAACGTGGAAGAGATTGGCATAGAGCTGGCGCATTGTTTTAAAGACATGTACCGTACGACGGCAAACACGATATTAATTGGAGAAATACGCGAACCGATCGAAGCATACCACTTTGTCAACGCAGGAGTCAGGGGGACTGACGCCACCATCGCTGCTTTACACGAACGCTTTGCTCACAAAGCGCTTAACGATTTGACTGATTTGGTGTACCAGTATGGCGGAAGGAGTATTGAATTGACCCAAGAAAGGATTAGCCGGGCGGTTAACTTTGTAAACTCCTTGAAGTATCGAAACAATGGGCATCGTTTTATTGATGCGATCCAGGTAACGGAGTGGAACGATGTGATGCAAAGGGTAGAATCTGTACCGCTGGTGTACCGCAACCTTGTTACGGATGAGTACGAGTGGACCGGAAAGATGCTGGAGGGGCACTTGGCAGAGTATATGTGTTATCTGGGACACGCTGATCTGGATGTGTTAAAAAGCCTGCATCTAACGGATATTGGAAGGCAAATATGAAGGTATGGATACTGGTACCCATGACTGTTTGTCTGTTGATCGGGTTTTTGGCCGCATGCTTTTACGGTTATAGAGTGTGGTCAACACCCAAGGTTTTCTTCCCGAAAACGGTATGGGCGATACGGGAGAAGCTGTTGCAAAATCAAACGAGGCGCCTTCTGTATGAGCGGTATACAGTCTGGTGTGCCGTAGCCGGCGGAGAGCCGGAAATGTATTTGCTGGTGTCTCTCTTCGGATCTGCCTCCGGTTTCCTGGTGGGAGTAATGCTGGGCAACATCATCGTCTCACTCTCGCTCTTTTTTCTGTTGATTTTGTTGCCGACACTGCTTCTTTACGCTCGGTACACGGTAATCATCAACAAAAAGATCCAGTCTTTCTGTTATTTTGTGGATTTGTTCTCCAGGTATTACAGCAGCCGAAAAAACATCATTCTGACGTTTCGTGAAATGGTAAACGAGTGCCCAAGGGAGCTTTTGCCCGACTTGATATTACTGAACAATACGCTGACGGACGGTGGCAGTTTGATTCGGGCGGTGGATGCTTTTGCCGAACGGTTAAACCACCCATGGGCATATGACTTTGCCACTTATGTTGCAAGCGGACTGGAGGGTGAGACCGAGGATATTCAAATATCGTTAAATCGACTGACCAATGAGATGTTTGTACAGCAGGATGAAAAGGAAGAAAGAGACAGCGAGATATACGCCATTTGGATTAGTTTGCTTGTAGTGATCGCGATTTGCGTCTGTTTGATTCCCTACAATCAGAGTTTATTGAAGGATTCATATCGTCTCTACTTTTTTACGGCCGATGGACAAGCGATTCTCTCTTTAGCTATTACCGTCTGGAGTTTGTCTATTTTGTTGGCGTTTATATGGGGACGGAGGTATCGCTAATGCAGGTAACGATTTTATATGCTCTGTTGGGGTTCGGTTCGCTTTGCATGTTGACCGTATTTTTTTCTCTAGGCACCCATATTGCTGCCCAACCACGCAGGATGTTGTTTGTCTCCTTTCAATGGTGGCAGACATGGGAAAAGACCATTGCGTCGAAAGAAGACACGAGATGGGACAAGCTGTTGAAACGGGCAGGGTATTTATTCGGTTGGGGAAAAGCGGAGTGGGTTTTTGCTCAACTGCTTAGCGGCAGTGCGGCGGTCTTGCTCAATCTGGTTTTTGTTCTGATTCGACAGGATGAGAACGTTCCGTTTCTCACACTGATACTTAGTTCCACGGCCAGTTTTTTTCTTCCGTACTTCCTATTAAAAGCGTGGGCGGGATACCGGGAGGAGCTTTTGAGCACAGACATCGCCCGCTTTATCAACCGGTATGTAAATCTGTTGGAAAACCACGTTCCCATTTACAATGCCATGGTAAAGGCTGCCCGGCCAACCCGGAAGCTAAAGGAGTATGTACCCACTCTTTCCGAGTGGAACAAAGATCCTGATGAAGCTTTGGAATCGTTTAAACAAAAACTGGGGATCGACGATGCCATCATACTTGTTTCCAGTATGAGAACAATCGAGCAGTTAAGTGTCAGTCAGATGGCAACTACGATGCAGCGGCTGGAGTGGGCTGTCGATAATCGTCGCATGTTTCGTCACCGCAAGAAAATCAAGTCATTGGGAATCGGATACAGCATTATTGTATACCCCGCTTTTTACATGGGGTTGCTTGTGGCCATGTTTCCCTGGTACAAGCTGTTGACCGAAATCCTGGACAAGTATCTGGTATAGAAAGGGTTTGTCGGATGAGCAAGCTTTTTTCCATTCTGATCTGCATCGTTTTTACACTGGGAATTATCGTTTCCAGTATGGCCGAAGTAAATCGAGCGGTTGTTAGAGATGACGGTTTGCGCGACCGTGCCGTTCAGTGGATTGATCGCGCAATCCCCTAATACAATCGAAAGAACAGGAGAGTGTTCAGAAATGTCAAAAATGTTCTTTATTTTTCTTGCTTGCGTAATGGTTCTTGGTATTGGTGTCAGCTCTTACGGTAATGAACTGAGTCCCTCTGCGATCGATTCGGCCGAACACATTAACGATTCGGTCAACTCCCTGAATTACGATACTGCGAACGAGAACATTCGCTTTACCATGCAAAACGGCACAACCTATACGAGTACAAACTGATGCTGCAGCACCATACATTCCTGATTATTATCATCATGATAGGAAGCTTGTGTGCGTTTCTTTGGGACTCTCATCCGCAAGATAGCCTCCAGCGTTCACAAGCAGAACGGGTGTACAATGCTGTGACGGTCAGTTTTCACTAGGAGGAAAAACCTAAGAGAGGACAATGGTAAAAACAAAGGTTTTCTTACTATGTCTTAGTGTCATGCTGGTGTTGTTTTCGTCTATCGCCGCTTATGAGATGTATGCAATGGAGCGGGCCATCGCTCGCGGATATTTTGCCGATCTTTTGGACGATATGCAGGATATTGGTTACCTAGAGCCGGATTTGGCCGATTATTACCGCAACGAAATGAGGGAGTTGGGATGGGAGGAAGGGGGGAATTTCTTCGCGGGCAGTTGGCCGCTTGCTGAAACGCAGCGAGCCAGAAAAGAAAACCATGAGATGGTTTCACTGACGCTAACGGTTCGCCCTACTCGAGTGGCCCAGTGGATAAACCTGTTCGTGGAGGGAGAAACCGTGTTCACGTTTACAGGCAGCAGGCCCTCGGAATACTTTGACCCGGGGTGGTAGTGCAATGAACAAAATGATTGCCATGCTTGTTTTAACGGTATTGGTGCTTCCTTTGACGGTTCGACTCTTGCTTTTTGGACCGGATAATTTGCTGACGGCATGCTCAAGGTTTTTTGCCGATCTGCTGGAAAACGTCACTCGTTTTGGAACAAGCTGATGGGACAACTGATTGCCACGATCATAAACGTGATGGTTCTGCTTCTTGTACCTGCAGGAATATTGCAAATTCACGCAGTTGTTCAGACCCATAATGAATTGCTGGAGATAGGCACTGCTGCAACGAAATATATCAGCAACAACGGGGGAACAAATGACGCGACGGTAGAACAAAACGTCAGGCAGTTTGTTCATCAGGAGTTGTCCAACAAGTTGTTTCAAGTACAAGAGCGGGATCTCCAACTTACCGTAACACGCACCAAAGCAGCCGATCCGGTATTGTGGAGCCATGAGGATGAATTTGAGTTGCGCCTCGAGATCCCGTTCCCGAGAATTACCGGCCTGTTTCCTGACTGGGGTGAACCCATTATCGTGGTGCGCAGCGGCACCGTTCAAGTGATGGATTACGACTTGTAAGGGAGAGGACGCTTACGGGAATCAATCTATTATCTGTCTCCGCACTGCTGCTTCTTCTCTTGATCGGTTTGGTTGTCGTTGACGCGGATGTTGCCATGCAAAAGAAAGCGGAGGTAAAAGCCCTTCTGGAACTTGCCAACCATCACGCTACGTTTGCTGTAGACCAAACCCTGAAAACGGAAGGCATCATCGACCTGGTGGAGGGGGAAGCGCAGACACGTTTTGATCGGCGCATGGAGGAAAACGGAGGCTACCACCGGGCAAACAATGCCTATCTGCCTTCAGCAGACAGCGTGACCACTGACCCGCTGCCGTTTGTCCGATACACCATCGACTTTCAAAACTGGCGCACCGATTTGCACCTGCGGCTTCGCTACAATGGAATCACCCTGCTGTTTGAACAGGCTGTTTCTGGCACGACACGGCCAGCCGGAGGACAGCTGCGCATCACCGTTATTACGGAGCAGAATGAAGCGCTTGAGCTGGCTCCGAAAACCATGGTCGGCCCCTCTGCGGTTGTCGTGGCGTATGTGGATGAGAGACCGTTTCTCCCGCTGCTGCCATCCCATTCTTTCCCCGTCGTCAGCGTGGAAGAATTAAAGTTCTAGTCCGGTACCAATCGACAAAATTCCTCCTGCCATCCCGACAAGCCGGGATGGCTTGTTTCTTGTGCCGACATCCTGTAAATGGTAACGCTTCCAGACACAATCTGCGCAGACTTCCGTTAATATTCTGTAAACAGGAAGGAATGTAGCAAGCCTTTGTCGAAATACGCTAACAGTAAGTACAGCACAGCTTCAGTACGTCACCGTTGCGCCACAACCGTATTGGAATGTATTCCAGAAAAGTGAGGGTTGCATATGACCGTGAGTACCTCCACTTTCCAGTCCACTCCTCGCCGCTGGCGGGAGGTTGAAAAGCAATTGGGGATTATCGTGCCCAAATCGTTGCGCTTTGACACGTCTGCCTTGTTGTTTCTGGAAAGCGTCGCTGCAACACCTATGTTGGACAAGGATGAAGAGATGGACTGCCTGCTGCGCTATCAGCAGCATGGCGACCTGGAAGCTCGCGAAACGCTGGTGCGTGCCTATCTTCGGTACGTGGTGAGCACGGCCTTGCGTCATCTGAAAAAGGGGATGCCGTTCCTCGACCTGATTCAGGAAGGCACGATCGGCCTCTTTACCGCAATTGACAAGTTTGACGTCAACCGTGGCGTGCGGCTGTATCACTACTCACACTGGTGGATTTCGCAGGCCATTACGCGTGCCATCAACGACAAGGGCGCGCTTATCCGCATTCCCGTGCACATGCACGAACAGATCCGCCAGTATCAAAAGCAGGTGCTGCAGCTGGCTCATCGGTTGAACCGGACGCCGGATCGGCAGGAAATTGCCGAACTGCTCGACATCCCATTGGAAAAAGTCGATACGATCGAGTACGCGTTGATGATGAAGATGGAATCCATCGACGACGAACTTGCCGACGAGCCGTGGACGTTTGATCCTGATGGAGAGCCGCTCAGCTATGCGGAGATCGTCGACGACGGAGAGACGTCGCTCGAAGACTGGATTGAAAAAGTGGATCTGCGTGCCCAGATGCTGGCCGCGCTTGAACGGCTCAGCCCCCGCGCTCAGGAGATTATCGCCATGCGCTACGGCTTGTACGACGACCAGGTATACACGCTGGAGGAAGTGGGCAAAATCTTCGGATTGACCCGCGAGCGCATCCGGCAGATCGAAGCGACTACCATTGACCGGCTGCGCAAACAGAAATGCTCCCGCGTATTGAAAGACTACCTTGAATAGACATTTGCACCCCCTCGCTTGTGAGGGGGTTTTTCATTGTGTACACTAGGGAGGCACGATCTTTTTTCACCATGATGAAGTGGCAACGTCGTGTCGCCACTAGAAAAAACGCGACGTCTTGTCGCCATGAAGAGGGAGGAATCGCGATGAGCGATTATTTGATACGCGCAACCGGGTTCGGCGGGCACGTTCGCGCCTTTGCCGCCCGTACGACCAATATTGTGGAAGAAATCCGCCGCCGCCACGACATGTGGAACACAGCGACAGCCGCTGCGGGACGCACGCTGACCTGCACGCTGATGATGGGAGCGATGCTAAAAGGAGAAGAGAACCTCTCTGTCAAAGTAAAAGGTGGAGGCCCCATCGGCCAAATCATCGCCGAAGCGAATGCCCACGGTGAAGGCCGGGCTTATGTGACCAATCCCCACGTTCATTTTGAACTCAACGAAATGGGCAAGCTGGATGTCCGCCGGGCTGTGGGGACGGAAGGTTTTCTCTACGTCGTAAAAGACCTGGGGATGCGAGAGCCGTACAAGGGCAGCTCGCCTATCGTGTCCGGTGAGATCGGGGAGGACTTCACCTACTATTTTGTCACCTCTGAGCAGACACCTTCTGCTGTGGGCGTAGGTGTGCTGGTGAATCCGGAGGATCGCTCCGTGCTGGCGTCCGGCGGATTTATCCTGCAGCTGTTGCCCAACACGCCGGAGGAAGTGGTCAGCAAGATTGAAGAGCGCATCGCAGGGCTGCCGCAGGTCTCCCGCATGATCGGCGAAGGCTTGACTCCTGAGGAGATCCTGGAGCGCGTGATGGATGAACCCAAAGTCCTCAGCCGCACGGATATCCGATTCACCTGCACCTGCTCGCCGGAAAAGGTCACCAAAGTGCTGATCAGTCTGGGGCGCGAAGAAATGGAAAACATGATTGCAGAGCAAGGGGAAGCGGAAGTGCACTGCCACTTCTGCAACGAGCGCTACCATTACGACAAGGCGGCGTTGGAAGAACTGTTGAAAGAGATGTAGTGCGTTCAAGGGAGGGGATTGCTTGAACAACGTAAAAGTGCTGTGGAGTTTGATCGGGGCGTTGTTGCTTTTGCTTCTGGTGGTGACATGGTCGTGGTACAAGGAGGCCGGGACGCTGCAAGCGGCAGCGGTTGTCGGAGAGGAGACCATCAGCCAAGCGGACTGGATCGGCTCATTGAAGCAAAAGTACGGAAAGCAAGTGCTGAATGATATGATCAACCGCGAAGTCGTTTTCCAGGAAGCGAAACGGCTGGGTATTACCGTCGATCCCAAACGGGTCGACGAAGAAGTGGCAAAAATTCAGGAAAGCTACGGCAGCAGTACCGACAGCGAGTTTCAGACTGCGCTGCAACAGCAGGGAGGAACCGATGTAGAGGCGCTGCGGCAGGAAATTACCTACCAGCTGCTGCTTCAGGAATTGGCCACCAGAGACGTAGCCGTCAGTGACGACGAATTGCTTGCGTACTACAACAACCACCTGTCTCAATACGCCCAGCCGATGCAGGCGCGCGTCTGGCAAATCGTAGTTGCTTCCCTGGCAGAAGCGAAACAGGTGCACCGGGAGCTTCAGAACGGTGCCAATTTTACCACACTGGCCAAGGAACGCTCGATCGACAACCTGACGGCGGCCAACGGAGGCGACATGGGGTGGGTGTCGTTTCGCGATCCCCATCTGGCCGACAGCCTCAAGGAAACCATTGCTTCCTTGGGATTGAACGAGGACAGCAACCCCGTTCCCTTGCAACAAGGGCAATATGCCATTATTCGCGTGATCGACCGGAAAGAAGCGAAACAGCTGTCGTTTGACGAGGTCAAGGATCAGATTCGTCGCGATCTCGCTCTGGCTCAGGTGGAATCGCTTGACGTGGTGCTCGATCGATTGAAGCAGTCCCTCGGGGTCCAAATTTCTGGGCAATCCCCTAATTGACGGGTGTACGGGGCGTTGTTATAATTAAGCCAACAAAACCGAGTAACTTACTCGGTAATTAGCGAGGAGGACGGAAGACATGCGCGTCGCGAATTCGATTACAGAACTGATCGGTCAGACTCCATTAGTCAAATTGAACCGCGTTGTCGATGAAGACTCGGCGGATATTTATTTGAAGCTGGAGTTTTTCAACCCGGGAAGCAGCGTGAAAGACCGTATTGCGTTGTCCATGATTGAAGCTGCGGAAGCGGAAGGGAAGCTGAAGCCGGGTGATACCATTATCGAGCCGACCAGCGGCAACACGGGAATCGGTCTCGCGATGGTAGCAGCGGCAAAAGGCTACCGCGCCATTCTAGTCATGCCCGAGACGATGAGTATCGAGCGCCGCAATCTGCTGCGCGCGTACGGTGCCGAACTGGTGCTGACACCGGGTACGGAAGGCATGGGCGGAGCGATCCGCAAGGCAGAAGAGATCGCGAAAGAGAATCCTTCCTACTTTATGCCGCAACAATTCAAAAACCCGGCCAATCCAAAAGTACACCGCGAAACGACGGGGCCGGAACTGGTGGAGCAGGCCAAACAAATCGGCGGTATTGACGCGTTTATCTCCGGTATCGGCACAGGCGGTACCATTACCGGTGCGGGCCAGGTGTTGAAGGAACACTATCCTCATGTGCACATTGTCGCCGTAGAACCAGCGGCTTCTCCGGTTCTCTCCGGTGGAAAACCGGGCCCACACAAGATTCAGGGGATCGGTGCCGGATTTGTTCCGGACATTCTCGATACGGACATCTATGATGAAATTATCACCGTAGAAAATGAAGAGGCCTTTGAAACGGCTCGCCGCGTCGCCCGTGAAGAGGGAATTCTCGGCGGAATCTCCTCCGGGGCTGCCATTTTTGCCGCACTGAAAGTGGCCCGCAAACTGGGCAAGGGCAAAAAGGTGGTCGCGGTCATTCCGAGCAACGGTGAACGCTATCTGTCCACGCCGCTCTATCAATTTGAAGAATAGGATACGCACTCTTCCAAGACCATGGCGGACGTTCCTGCACCATGGTCTTTTCTCTTACTCTTTTGAAGGATATAATGTATCGCGATAGGTCATGCGAAAAAATCGGAGTGTGAATACATTGATCCTGCCTACTTTTGCCGACATCAAAAAGCTCGCTGCCGACTATCCATACGTACCCGTTGCCGTACGTACGGACTGGCCTGCCGCGCTCGATCCCTGGCACCTGCTGAAACAGCTGCGGCCCTCGTTGGAAGGTACGGTGCTTTTGGAGAGTGGACGAGCCGGGCGATACACCTTTTTGGCCCATCAGCCGATTGCCGTTATTCAGAGCAAAAACCTGCATACGACCATTACGTTTGCCGAAGGGCTGAGGGAGAAGGTCGAGGGGGAAAACCCTCTGTTTGTGCTTCGCAAGCTGCTGCAGCGTTACCGGACGCCGGTTGTTCCGGGTCTGCCCGATTTTGCCGGAGGAGCGGTAGGCTATCTCAGCTACGACATGAACCGTTTCTTTGAGCCGACGCTGCCTGATCTCGCAAAAGATGACTTACGGCTGCCCGATCTGTATGCTATGCTAATGCAAGACCTTCTTGTCTTTGATCATGAGGCTCGTACGGTATTTTGCCTCACCCACCTCCCGACGGAGAACCTGACGGAAGCGGTCTACCGGGATGCCGTGGAACGATTGACCAGACAAGCGGAGGAAATCTCCCTGATCGCTGCTCCTATGGTTGAAACCGACTGGGAGTCACTGCGGAAGCGCCCGTTGTCCTCGGCTACTCCGGCGCAGGTATCCTTTGCGAAGGATCAGTTTGAGCAGGCGGTTCGCCGCGTTCAGGAGTACATCGCCCAGGGAGACGTGTTCCAGGTGAATCTTTCCGTACGGCAGAGCAAACCGATTCACGTCGAAGCAGACGAGGTGTACGATGTGCTTCGCCGGCTTAATCCGTCACCGTACATGGGGTATCTCCACTTCCCCGAGTTTCAGCTGGTCAGCGGGTCACCCGAGCTGTTGGTCAAGGTAAAAGGCGGCGAAGTCAGTACGCGGCCGATTGCGGGAACGCGTCCCCGCGGAAAAAACGATGCTGAAGACGAAGCGTTGGCCCGTGAATTGATCGAAAATGAAAAAGAGCGGGCGGAACACGTCATGCTGGTCGATCTGGAACGGAACGACCTGGGCAGGGTATGCCGCTATGGCACTGTCGAGGTAAGCGAATGGATGGTCGTGGAAAAGTACTCCCACGTCATGCACATCGTTTCCCACGTAAAAGGGATGCTGGCGGACGGCAAGGACGCTTTCGATGCGGTGGCAGCCGCTTTTCCGGGCGGGACGATTACCGGAGCTCCCAAGGTGCGGACGATGGAGATCATCGAAGAGCTGGAGCCTGTAAAGCGGGGCGTCTACACCGGATCCATCGGCTGGTTTGGCTTTAACGGAGAAGTGGAAGTGAACATCGCTATCCGCACCATGGTGGTGAAGGACGGGATTGCTCACGTCCAGGCGGGAGCGGGCATCGTCATTGACTCCCGGCCCGAGGCGGAGTACTACGAGTCGCTGAAAAAGGCGGAAGCGTTGTGGAAAGCATTGGAGTTGAGCGAGAACAGAAAGACGAGTCGAGAGGAGACGAGAGTATGATTATCATGATCGACAACTATGATTCCTTCACGTACAATTTGGTCCAGTTCGTGGGCGAGCTGGGCGAAGAGCTGCAGGTGTACCGCAACGACAAGATTACCATTGAGGAGATCGAGCGGCTCTCGCCTGATTATTTGATGATTTCTCCCGGACCTTGCACGCCGAATGAAGCCGGAATCAGCATGGATGCCATTCGCCATTTTGCAGGGAAAGTTCCCATTTTGGGTGTGTGCCTGGGGCATCAGTCCATTGGACAGGTCTTCGGGGGCAAAGTGATTCGCGCCCATCGTCTGATGCACGGAAAAACGTCGGAAATTCACCACGACGGGAAAACGATCTTTCAGGGCATCCCGTCGCCGTTTACAGCGGCTCGCTATCATTCGCTGATTGTGGAAGAGGAGACCATTCCGGATGTTCTCGAGGTGACGGCACGGACGGCTGAGGGTGAAATCATGGCGATTCGCCACCGCGAGTATCCGATTGAGGGTGTGCAGTTCCACCCGGAGTCCATCATCACGGAACACGGCAAACAGCTGCTGCGCAACTTCCTTACCGCATATGCAGCCAAAAAGACCGTAGGTTAACGTTCATACAACAGATACCACTCACATTGCGGGTGGTATCTTTTTTATTGAGCCTTTTGCAAAATTAGCTTTTCATTTGAAAAATGAAGGTTAAAGATATCTAAGGTTGCAACCAACCACTTTCACAAGGCAAAGCAAAAAAGTAATATAGGCATACGAGCAGAATTTTCTCAGTCTCTTTTTGAAAAAAGTCATCACGCAGCTTTTTGAGTTGGTTTCACTTTCGTACCAGCTAATGTTGATACGAATAAAACAATCGCATTCAAATACACATGATTTCTTACTTTTTGAATGCCTCCCACATGAAGGTCATTTGCCGTTAAATATTCCTTCAATCGGGAGTTGCATCGCTCGACACTCGTCCGTTTGTTATAAAGCTTTTTCCCGATGGAGTTCGCAAACCCTTGTAGTGCAACGGGTCAGAAATCTGCAAAAGGCTCAAGTAAATAGGTAAAAAGAATTCCAAGATTGAAAAGCCTAGTAAGTCAACTGTGAGTGAATAATTGGTTACAATAAGGGAAGGGGCATTGAGTCACTTCTCTTTTTTCATTACTATATGAGCGGAACAGAAGGATAAAAAGGAGATACATGTATGAAAAAGTTGTTTTTACTTGGTTGCCTGTTGTTTGTCTTGTGGATCACTTGGATTATGTTGGGAATACCTAAACATGATGTTCAACGTTTACTAATTGTAGTTGTTGGTGGGGCAATCGCTTTCCCGCTTTATTTTGCGTTTAGCTATTTGTTAAAAGGGAATCCCCGAAAAAAATGGATTGCTTGGTTAGTGATCGCGCTCACCCCTTTTACGATCGCACCTGCTGCTATGTATATTCTTGCCCAATTTGTCGCTAATCGGTAACGGTTAACGACCGAATCCTGACCGATCAGTATTAGATTTACATCTTGTTACATTTCAATGAATATTTGATGAAATGTCGTACCGAAACATCATTTCGACGTGAAATTACACTTGTGTATATCAATTTCCTTTGCCAAGGAAACGGTATATAAAGGTTGACGTCGGTCCTCATGGCGCTTTTGGCCGGGGTAATTTTTTCGCATGAACAGAACATGTATATCCGATCAGGATTGATGATCGGCGCGGGCATTGCTTTGCATAATTTCCCCGCGGGACTCATGCTTGGTACAACCTCTATTCATTTGCCTCATTTGGGACGCGATTTAGGATTAGTCATGTTTCTGCACAACTTACCAGAAGGGGTAGCGATGGGAATTCCGTTAGCGTTGGGGAGGGTGAAACCTTTAAAACTCGTTGGTTTGGTTCTCGCGATAAGCTCTCCGTTCTTTGTTGGAGCTATTGTAGGATCCTTCATACATATTACCAATACCGTATTATTGTCTGTCTTAATCGCAGCCGCATCTGGCATGATTCTATATGTTTCATGGAACGAGATATTCTTTCAATCCTTGCGTGGAATTGCTGTTCCAGTAGCTTTTCTTCTGTTCGTCCTTGGCTATTACCTAAGCAAATTTATTCTGTAGGGAATAAGACAAAAAACAGCCTTACCTCTGCTGAAAGCGTAGGTAAGGCATTCTTGTTGCACCTAATGAGAATGGTCATGGTCATGGTGCTGGTGGTCATGGTCATGGCGATGATTGTCACGGGCTTGAGGACCAACCTCGCACATCAGTTCACGATGGCGAATACTCGAATTTTCAACTTGAATCGTGGCATGGGTGATTCCGAATTTCGTTTCCAGCAGGTGCAAGGCTTCATGCAGCACGGGATAGCTCGGGACATCATCCTTTACATGGAGATGGCAGGTCAGGGAATCAAAGCCTGAGGTAACGGTCCAGATATGCAAATCGTGTACGCTTTTTACGCCTGGGAGACCAGATAAAGCAACAGCGACCTTTTCAATGTTAACAGTAGAGGGGGTTCCCTCCATGAGTATGTTAACGGACTCTTTTGTCACTCGCCAAGCACTCACCAAAACGAGAATTCCGACAACAATGCTGATGATCGGGTCAGCAATATACCATCCGAACCGCCATATGACAAAGCCGGCAGCGATTGCACCTACCGAACCGAGCATGTCACCAAGTACATGCAAGAATGCACTGCGCAAGTTTAGATTGTTTTTGTAATCGCCACGCATCAGGACGAAGGCTGCGGAAAGGTTTGCCAACAAACCGACAAACGCAATCCCCATCATCGACAGACTCGCCACTTCAGGCGGAGCGAACAATCGTTCATACGCTTCCCAGAAGATGTAGAGTGAGATCAGCACAAGTGTTACCCCATTAATTAATGCCGCCAGGATCTCAAAGCGATAAAAACCATACGTTTTTTCGGGAGATGGTTTTTTGGCGGCAAAATACATTGCGATCAGACTTAAAAACAGAGCGGATGAATCGCTGAGCATATGACCGGCGTCGGAAAGAAGGGCAAGGCTGTTAGTCATAATCCCGCCGATAACTTCCACAATGAGAAAAGTGGTAATAATGATAAGGGCGATCATCAATGCCTTTTTGTTAGCACCTTTTCCGTGATGGTGATGACCGTGGCCATGAGAATGGTCATGATGGAGTCCCATAGCGTTGCTCCTTTCACTGGATATTGTTTCTACTGTACTTTCCATTATAGGAAAGAATCCAAAAACATTCAATTAATCATTTGAATGATGGACAAAAAAATGTCCGAGTCATCCTTTGGCTCGGACATTCATTTTTTCCTCTTTCGCGTGGTCTACACCTGCAGAGATGAGATGCCGTACATGGTCATCATCTAATGAGTAAAACACCAATTTTCCTTCTTTACGGTATTTTGCAAGGCCCATATTACGTAGGAGCCGCAAGTGATGAGAGGTATTGGCGATGGAACTCCCAATGATGGAGGCGATGTCACAAACACAAAGTTCATTTTCCAAAGAGAGAACGTAAATGATCTTGGCACGGGTGTCGTCCGCCAGAGCTTTGAAGATTTTAGCAACACCTTGGGATTCGGATACACGGGGTTTTAAACGATTCACTTTATCTTCGTCAAAACACTGCACTTCGCAAACGTCGTCTTTATCTATCGTAGACATCGTAAACCACCTTTTCAAAACTTCTCCCAAATGTCTTTTTATTATAGCCATGAAATGAAAAATGTGAAAAGAAAAAAGTGCAGTCCCACCATGAAAAAAACCATTCAAACAAGTTTGGATATTACGTGAAAGGTTTGTGTCTTTGTAGAGTTTTCAAGGAACTTTGATATAAAATTATGATGTTCAAAAAAGCATTTAAATATGTGGTTGCGGAGAAGAGGCAGGTCATCTTCATAACGGTAACTGTTTTATTAAAGAAGTAAATGCGGATGATACGCGAAGCCGACTCCAACGCCAATGCCTAGTTAAGTATATATCTGGTAACCAAATAGCCCGAAAGAGCCATGGCAGTTCCATCTAAATAAGATTACCATGGTCACGAAAAAATGAATGGAGGAGGATGTACGGTGAAAGGTAACAACTATCGATTGAACATGTGGAGAACAGCTGTATTATTTGTGATGGTTTGCTTGGCGCTCATTCCAACATCAGCTTTTGCCCATACTGGTTTAGAGAAATCAACACCGCAAAATCAGCAGGTGGTAACAGAAGTGAAGGAAATCGTCTTGGAGTTTGAGACGAAAGTGGAGAAAGCCAGTACCTTTACGGTAAAAAGTGAGCAAGGTGAAGTCATTGAAGCAAGCAATATTCAAATTGACGGTAAGGTAATGAAGGGCACTATAACGAAACAACTTCAAGACGGAACGTATACCGTTCATTGGAAAATCGTAGGATCCGATGGCCATCCGATTGAAGGGGACTTTTCATTTGTCGTAAAAAATCCGAAAGCGGAAAATTCGGCACCCCCAAGTTCTCAAGAGAAAGGAACTTCCGCAAATCCAACCAATAACCAGACAAATCAGTCACCTGCGGAAAACAGCGGCCAACCGCAGCAATCACCGGCCGCCACTAACGTTCAAACGCCTGAGCCTTCCCAAGCAAACAACGCAGTATTTTGGGGGGCTGCCGCGCTTGTCGGCATTGCTCTCATAAGCCTTGTATGGATGATGAGAAAGAAGGGCAAGTAAATGTTCACGCTGAGCGAAATCGTGCTGTACCTTTGCTTTTCCATCCTGGCAGGTGGATTGCTCATTCAAATGGTACCGGACAACAGTAAGCCGACGGTTAGGTTACCGAGGCCATTACTGTTATCGTCAGTTGCAGGTATTGGAATTCTAACCTTCATGCCGGTTCTTCGCGTAATTCTGTACTTTATCTCAGATCCGAATATAGATTCATGGGATCTGATCAGTTCCGTGCTATTCTCGTTTGAAGTCGGCAAAGCGTGGTTGATTACCTTAGGTCTATCCATTGTCCTGTTCATCATGATTACCATGACGAATCCATCAGGGAAATCGTCTCAGGAATTGCTCGTACCGAAGCTGGTACTAACGTTCGGGTTGGTACTGGCACTGAGTTGGTCTAGCCACGCAGCCTCCTTTTTTGAATGGAACGGATTCCTTGCCCATATGGTACACTTCCTGTCTATGGCGGTATGGTTAGGGATTCTCCTTGTTACGGGATGGTTCTCGAAAGGGGAGGCGAACTGGGGCTCTTTTCTTTCTTGGTTTCATCCGCTTGCCATGGCCTGTGTTGTCATGACGGCGGCAGCTGGGCTTATTCTGACGTTATACATCTCGCCGGAATACCTGAACGGTTGGATTTTCTCCTACGGGCAGGCGCTGCTCATCAAGCATTTGCTGTTGATCCCATTACTGCTGTTTGGAGTCATAAACGGATTTTTGTTAAAGAAACGGTTGAAAACTCAACCTGACTTTAACCCTCTTAGCTGGTTTAGGGCAGAAAGTGTGTTTGTGCTCGCGATCTTCGGAGTCACGGCGTTTATGGGCCAGCAGGAGACGCCCCATGAAGCTGCAGCCGCGCTAAAAATGTCTGAGCCGTCTCCTCTGTTTTCATTTTTCTATCAGGGTGTACTGGACGACAGTCCCTCCCTATTCCTGGCGATGAATGGAATTAGTGGTATTTTATTAGCAGCTGCACTTCTGTTTGGGGCCATGGTTGTCTTGGCCTACCAAAAAAAGATGTCCCCGTATATTAGTGTCCTGATGGGAATCCTGTGTGCTGCTTCAGGGTATCTTTCGTTGATGTTAGCCATTCGGTAAAAGGGAATCATCATGTACAGAGAAGTTGCTGGAGCCGATCAATGAACCGCTTGGTTTCGTATTAGCAGTAATTTTGTAAATCAAACATACACCGAATCCTCATCAAATCCTGTGGTGAGTATTCGGTTTTTTTGTAAAAGCTGTTTACAAAACAATCCTCTTGGGCATATGATGAACCTAAAGGGTGTTTGCCTAGGGCAAAAATATGTCACTTAGGAAACATGCTTTTTTTACACCTTAAAAGTTGCACTAGGCAAAAAAATATAAATTGGTACAACTATTTTGCAGGAGGGGAATTTTCAAATGATTAACGAGAAAATGGATCGCCGCGAAATTCTCAAAATGGGAATATTCGGCACGTTAGGAGCTTTCGGCGCGACCATCCTGGCACCGCTGGAACGTGCATTTGGATCCGGTCATCATATAACTGCGACTGCAAAAACGAACATGAGCCATGCACGAATGGGGCATGGGTATGACCCAGGGAACGAGATGACCGAAGGGTTGAAGATGGCTCACAAGGTATTGACCGATTTTGATTACGGGAAGGTCAGCACACTTCCGAATGGTCAAACACTGCGTGAGTATGAGATTGTTTCAACGGAGCAATCCGTAGAGGTCGCAAAGGGATTGATGTTCCCGGGATGGGTGTATAACGGGCGTATACCTGGCCCAACGATTCGCTGCACGGAAGGAGACATCGTACGTGTCACCTTCAAAAACCTTTCGAGCCACCCGCACTCCATACACTTCCACGGAATTCATCCAACGAACATGGATGGATTGGAGCCGGTTCAACCAGGCGGTACATTTGTTTACGAATTTGCGGCAAAACCGTATGGAGTTCACGTGTACCACTGTCACGTGGCGCCTTTGGCAAGACACATCCACAAAGGAATGTATGGAAACTTCATCATAGACCCGAAAAAGCCGAGAGAAAAGGCGCTTGAGTTAAACATGGTCATGAACGGCTTCGATCTTGACTTGGACGGAGAAAACGACGTGTACACAGTTAATGGTTACGCTTTTGCGTATCATAACCACCCCATTCAAGTAAAGGCAGGTGAGTTGGTACGCATTTATTTAAGCAACATGACGGAGTTTGACATGTTGAATTCATTCCATCTTCACGCTAACTTCTTCCACTACACGCCGAACGGTCATGAATCCAACCCTCGCATCTTTACCGACACCATATCCCAGATCCAGGGGGAACGGGGCATTCTTGAAATTGTCTTTCCGCAGCCAGGGCGTTATATGTTCCATGCTCATCAAAGCGAATTTGCCGAGTTGGGCTGGATGGGATTTTTTGAGGCGAAATAAGGGGAGGGATCACGATGAGTCAGCTTCAAATGGAGACAAAGACAAACCCAAGAAGCCGGTTGGTATTGACGGCACTGCTGCCTTTGGGGTTACTGATAGGTGTTTTACTGTTATTTTTCACCGCTGGGATCGGGATTGAACAAGAGGCTGCCGCTCCGATTGAAAATCTGGCGATTAACCGCGTAGAGGTTACGGACAATGGCTTCGTGCTGGACGTAAAGAATGTGGGACCGGAAGAAATGACAATTGCCATGGTGACAGTGGATGACTCCATTTGGAATGCGGAGTTTGAACCTTCCAGCACCTTGGCCAGATTTGAGTCGGGGAAAGTGTACATTCCGTATCCCTGGGTGTACGGCGAACCGCACGCGATCAAGTTAATGACGGCAAATGCCATCGCGTTTGAAGCAGAGGTTCCCGTTGCCCAAAAGACACCAACTCCGACAACGGATTTATTTATTCAATACGCGGTGATCGGACTGTATGTAGGGGTAGTGCCGGTTGGATTAGGATTGATGTGGTATCCGTTTATGCGCAACTTTAACCGAAAAGGGATTCACGCTATGCTGGCCCTGACGATTGGTCTGCTGATTTTCCTGGTTGTTGACACGTTTGAAGAAGGGCTGGAAATTGCAGGAGGGGCAGCCGGCATCTACCAAGGTGTGAGCATTGTTTTTTTGGGAGCGCTACTTAGCTTTTTGGCACTGGTTGCGTTTGATCAGTACAGCGAGAGAAAGCAGAGAGGACGTAGCAATGGCATCCGAACATCCTATCTTCTGGCCAGCGGCATTGGACTTCACAACTTAGGGGAAGGGCTGGCCATCGGTTCAGCTTTTGCCCTTGGTGAAGGATCGCTGGGAACCTTCCTCGTGATCGGATTTACTCTGCACAATATTACAGAAGGGATTGGTATCGCCGCACCGCTGCTTGGTGAGAAGCCAAAGGCAGGTACTTTCGTTTCGTTGGCCGCCATTGCCGGGGCACCGGCTATTCTCGGAACATGGATCGGCGGTTTCGCCTTTTCCCCCGTCTTGTCCACGCTTTTCCTGGGTATCGGTGCCGGCGCGATCATTCAGGTGGTCTACGTCATTGCGAAACACTTGTTTAAGGAAAGCCAAGCAAATCGTCTTCCCGCCGTATCATGGCTCAATTTGGGAAGCATGTTTGCGGGGATCGTCATCATGTACGCAACAGCCTTTCTCGTAAAGTTTTAAGGGGGGAAACGAGATGTTATCCAGTATCGGCATACCCGGGCTCATTCTGATCCTGGTGATCGCGCTGGTCGTATTTGGGCCGAGTAAGCTTCCGCAGATCGGAAAAGCGATTGGTGATTCCATTCGGGAGTTCAAGAAGTCAACCAAAGACGTATTTGAAGATGGGACGAAAGAAGATGGGACGAAATAAGGGTGAGGGTACTTCTCAAAATGAGAGAAGTACCCTTTTTCTATCATGATTAACACAATCTGAACCCTGCTTAACCTTTCCATTACATTTCTTTACCTGGGAAAGAAAATTCCTTAATATTCGACGATTACAATCATATTTGAATGATAGATTTTTTTAAATAGTAGGAGGTATATGATGTATAGCAAATTCTCGAAGAAACTGGCACCTATAGCCGTATTGTCCTCTTTGGCTATCACAACTGTACTGTATGGAGCGAATCCAGGTTTTGTAAAAGCTGACGAAAATAAAGCCAATAACGCGAAAATCAAGAATATTATCTTTTTGATCGGGGACGGTATGGGAACATCCTATACAACTGCCTACCGTTATATGAAAGATGATCCAAGCACGCCCGTTATGGAAAAAACCGAGTTCGACAAATACCTTGTTGGTGCTCAAATGACTTATGCAGAAGATGAAAATGAAAATATCACAGATTCAGCCTCCGCAGCTACCGCCATGTCTGCCGGAGTGAAAACGTACAACAATGCGATCGCGGTAGATAACGACAAGTCCGAAGTGGAGACAGTCCTTGAAAGAGCCAAGAAGTTGGGTAAAGCTACTGGTTTGGTAGCGACTTCCGAAATCACGCATGCAACCCCTGCTTCTTATGGGGCACATGACGAAAGCCGCAAGAACATGGATGCGATTGCAAATGACTACTATGATCAACTGATCAACGGAGAGCATAAAATCGATGTTATGCTTGGCGGCGGTTTGAAAAACTTTGTTCGCAAAGATCGCAACTTGACAGAGGAGTTTAAGAAAGACGGTTACAGCTATGTAACAACGAAAGAAGAGCTATTGAACGACAAGAATAACAAAATTCTTGGTTTGTTCGCCGAGGGCGGAATGGACAAAATGATTGACCGTTCTGAAGCAACCCCTTCCTTAGAAGACATGACAAAAGCTGCCATTGAACGGTTGAGCAAAGATAAAGATGGCTTCTTCTTGATGGTAGAAGGAAGCCAAATTGACTGGGCTGGTCATGACAACGATATCGTTGCCGCGATGAGCGAAATGGAGGATTTCGAGAAAGCATTTAAGGCAGCGATTGATTTTGCAAAGAAAGATGGTCACACCCTGGTGGTGGCTACTGCTGACCATTCTACCGGTGGATTATCCGTTGGTGCAAACGGCAAATACAATTTCCTTGTCGCACCGATTAAAGCAGCAAAACGTACGCCTGATTTCATTTCTGCTGAAATTGCGCAGGGTGCAAATGTAGAAGAAACACTGAAGAAGTACATTGAACTGGAATTGACTGCGGAAGAAGTTCAATCGGTAAAAAATGCAGCTGCGACCAAAAAACAAACCGATATTGACAATGCCATCGAAGCAATTTTCAATGCTCGTTCCTTTACAGGATGGACAACCGGTGGGCATACCGGTGAAGACGTAAACGTATACGCGTTCGGTCCCGGAAAAGAACGGTTCTCCGGCATGATTGATAATACGGATAATGCGAAAGTCATTTTCGAAATCTTGGGCGGCAATAAGGGTTCAGTGTATAAGAATTTATAAATTTGGACATCCCATACAGCCGCTAGAAAAGTGTTCGGGGCCCCGCCCGGCGAAAAAAGGGACCCCACTCGGCT
>NZ_JBIYSM020000043.1:0-37198 GCF_044759095.2 Brevibacillus soli | reverse complement strand
TTCGGAATCTGGGCTCATAACCTCAGAAGAGCAGCCCAAATGGCCAAATAAGCAACGATTAACGGATACAGTTACACAGTAGCCCCCTGAGATTCACCACAATGAGATGCTTCTGCCAAAAAACGATTTTTTCAGGAGTAACTAGCTATCGCTGTGCCGAGTGGGGTCCCTTTCTTCGCCGGGCGGGGCCCCGAACACTTTTCTAGCGGCTGTATGGGATGTCCAAATTTATAAATTCTTATACACCAGTCATAACCACCGGCTTAGCCGGTGGCTTCCATCAGCCCTATAAGGGCATGTTACAAGCAAGCGCCTTAAAGGCGCACTGAAAGTCTGCCAACCGCGTGTCGCCCCGGGCGGCCCCTGAAAAGGGGCTCCTTTATTTGCCCCTTTTCACCGACTCACCCGTAAACGGGTCGATCAGTTCTTTCATCGTTAATTGCTCATAATTCTTGTCCTCCACTAACTGGTTACGAATATATTCCTCAATTACCTTTTTATTTCTCCCTACTGTATCTACATAGTACCCTCGGCACCAAAATTGACGGTTTCCGTATCGGTATTTCAGATTTGCAAACTGATCAAAGATCATTAGTGAGCTTTTTCCCTTTAAATAGCCCATGAACTCCGATACACTTAACTTGGGTGGGATACTCACCAGCATGTGAATATGATCCACGCAGGCTTCCGCTTCGATGATCTCCACGCCTTTTCGTTCACATAACTCCCGTAAAATCTTCCCGATCTCTCTTCTCAATTTCCCGTATATCACTTGTCTACGGTATTTCGGAGCAAATACGATATGATATTTGCAGTTCCATTTGGTGTGTGCTAGACTGCTCTTGTCCATCCTTTGTCCTCCTGTGATAAGTGTGAGCGGTTGGCAGACCGGCTCTTATCTTATCACCGGGCTCAAAGGATGGCTACTCATAGCTATAAGCTTTCCTGAACCCCCAGTCGAACTGGGGGTTTTCGTATACAAAGAAAAGGGCTGGATGATCTCCAACCCTTTTTCCATAGATTATGAATTTGTGGTACCGTTGTCCGGTTGCGTTTGGTTACCGGGGTTTTGCTCCGGCGTAACAGGCGGAACAATGTCAGGCGGCGGCGTCTGGCTGCCGATGTCAGCCGGCGGTGTTCCCCCGTCCGGTTGAGCAGGCGGCTGAATGTCGGGAGGCTGTGTCGTTTCCGGAGTGGAAGCGGGTGTTTCGGTTTGCTGCGGAGCCGGAATCTGCCCGGGTTTTGCTGAAGACGATTCCCGCTTTGGTTTTGCAGCCGGTGCCGGGGCTGCCGATTCGGTCGGCTTCTTTTTCGTGGACGGTTTCGTTCTGGTAACCGTTTCCTCCCCGCCCGATCCGCTAACAGGCGAATCGTTCAGGTGAGCTACAACGCTTTCACTCAAACCCATCTCCGATTGCAGGGTGGTGCGAATCGCGTCGAGATTCTCCTTTGGCAAATACGTGAAGGGTGACTTCCAGTACGCGCCGTTATCCAGGCTGTTGATGGACGCCGAACTCAATCCTTTAAAGTCGATCGCCAATCCTTTGATTTTATCCTCCGGCATGTCGGTGTGGATGTGCTCGCCGGCCACGTCCATGATGCTGAAAAGCTTTGTGACCCCTTCAACCGAGGTGGTCTTGTCAACAATTGCTTTGATGACTTCCTGCTGTCGGCGACTTCGGTCAAAGTCGCTGGAGTAGTACTTATAGCCGCGGTTGTCATGACGATGGCGCACGTACCCCAACGCCTGCTCGCCGTTCAACAGCTGCAGTCCCGGCTCCAGGTTGATGTGCGTGTCATCCGTCGGATCGTCGTAGACCAGCTTGCGGTCGACGTTTACCTCGACGCCGCCCAGTTCGTCAATCACCGCCTTGAAGCCCTCAAAATCGACTTCCACGTAGTGTTCGATCGGGATGCCAAGCAGTTCCTTGAGCGTCTTTTTCGTCAGGGTAACTCCGTTTTCCGTGGGGACCTGACCGTTGCGCTCGGCACGACGGCGCTCCGCTTCCCCGTCCGCATAGACCTCGTTGATCTTGCGGTAGCCGCTGTACCCCGGGATCTTGATTCGGGTATCGCGCGGCAGAGAGACCATGGTCACTTTTTTTGACTGGGGATTGGCGACGGCGACAATCATGACATCCGTATTCATGGATCCCGTCTCCGGGCGGGTGTCGCGTCCCAAGATGACGAAAGAGATCGGCTTGTCGGAGTGATAGGCAGAATCCACGCCCTCCGTCAATGTATTTACCCCGTCACGGGTGTTTGAACTGACGATTCCCAGTGTTTCGTTTATTTTCCAATAAATCGCCCCGGCCACACCGCCTGCCAGTATCAGCATCGCAAACAGAAACAGAACAACCAGCCTGCGGACTTTGCGTCTCTTTACCGGTTTCTTCTGCTTGTGCACGGAGGCGCGACTTCTCGCAAAGGTTTCCTGCATCCGTATCAAACTCCTTACTGGTTCGCTCTCATTTTTCTTCCTATGTAATCCAGCATCAAAGTTGTTGGAATCGAGCCATTCGACAGGATCCTCACATATTTTCTATGGATTGTAAAACTCTGACTTATTGTAACACATCAGTGTCCGCTTTTGTAGAAAAATGTGCGGGAACAAAAAGCTCCTCCACCCGCCTAAGCGGGATGAAGGAGCTGTCAAGACCGATTTATTGCAGCCCTTTTGGCGCTTGACTGAAGCCCTGCGCGGGTCCCTTGGGCTCTTTTTGATGGGACTGATGGGCGTCACCTCCGTGACGAACACGGCTTTCCTGTTTGCCGTTTAGGTCATTGGACTTCTTTTCCATCTGCGCTCCTCCTCTGGGTGGTTGGACTATGGTGTAGTGTACTTCAAAGTCCGCTTTCTCATACCGGATTACAGACGCGCTTCGTCCGCATAGGCAGCCGCTGCCTGCAGAAGCGCTTCACGGTTGACCTGAATCGCTTCCGACGATTGCGGCGACAGAACCAGCCCAGCCAAAGCGAGGCCGTAAGCTGCCTGCTCTGTGAGTGACCCGGTCAGTCTGTGGGCAAACATGACTCCTGCCGTGAACGCATCCCCCGCTCCCGTCACGTCCCGTACCGCCGCTTTCGGTGAGGGCAGCCAGGCTGACTCTCCCGAGCTTCGCAGATAGACGCCTTTTGTCCCGCAGGTGATCATCACGTGTTGAACTCCCTGTTCCAGCAGGCGGGCAGCCGCCTTTTCAATGTCTCCCTGGGACTTGATCCGGGTGCCGATCAGGACTTCCGTTTCATCAATGCTGGGGGCCATCAGGTACAAGCCATCCAGCATCCCTTTCCACTTCTCGGCTTTTTTGACGGAAACAGGATCTGCTACAATCTTCACTCCCAGCCGCTTCGCCTCATGGATAAAGCGCTCCAGGACATGCTTCGGCAGGTTGGCGTCGACAAACATGCCAGCCGCATGTGTCAGCTGTCTCAATCCCGCTTGAATGGCGGACTCGTCCCACGCTTCATTCACAGCCATGTCGGCCACGGCGGTAATCAACTCGCCGTTGCTGTCGTGAATACCCAGATAACGTCCCGTTCGCTGGCCGGCGACACGGATCATGCCGTTTGTCGCTACTCCGCTTTTTGCCGTCGTCTGCTTCAGCCATTCGCCATCCGCATCTTCTCCAATGAGAGCATAGAGCAGGACTTCTTCTCCCAACCGTGCCAAGTGTTCCGCCACATTACGGGCGACCCCTCCCGCCGTCATCGTGACGGTTCCCGGATTGCTTGTACCCAAAAGCAGTTTGGACGTCGATTCCCCTTTCACATCGACGTTGGCCCCTCCGACGATGAGCCAGTAGTCTTTGAAATCCTCCAGCATGTACGCTACCCCCTTCGGCTTGGTCGGCTGCTCTCCCTCGACAGGCAGGTTTCTGCCTGATTGGCGTAGAATGTTTCCACAAAAGATGTATGGGAGGAGTGATGTTTTATGATGATTTCGACATTTTCCTTTGATTTACCTACTCGAATTGTCTTTGCGGACAACCTGCTTTCCAATGCAGGGGAATGGATCAAAAGTACCGTGCCCGGTCGGAAGGCAATGATGGTAACCGATCCCGGCATACGCGCAGCGGGACTGTTGGAACCGGTACTGGCTTCCCTTGCGCAGGAAGGCTTTGAGACCGTAGTGTTTGACCAGGTCTCGGCCAATCCCAAGGATGTGGACTGCCAGGCCGGCGGCGATCTGGCCAGGGAGTGGAATCCGGAGGTTATCGTGGCGGTGGGCGGCGGCTCTGTTATCGATTCAGCCAAAGCGATTGCTCTCTTGCATACCCACCCGGGAACCATTCGCCAGTACGAAGGACGCGGCAAGGTGACCAAAGACGTGACGCCGCTCGTCGCGATTCCCACGACGGCCGGCACTGGATCGGAAGTGACCCGCTCCGCCGTGATTACGGACACAGAGCGGCAGTTTAAAATGACTGTAAAGGATGTAAAGCTTGCACCAAAACTGGCACTGGTTGACCCGGTGACGACGTACAGCCTGCCCCAAAGCTTGACGGCTGCAACCGGCATGGATGCGTTCGTCCACGCCATCGAGGCGTACACCTGCAGGCTGGCTAATCCCGTCTCTGACGGGCTGGCGTTGGCGGCAATGGAACGGATCTGGCGCTACCTGCCGATCGCCGTGCGCGAGGGGGGCAATCAGGAAGCACGCCGTGAGATGATGGTGGGTTCGCTGATGGCCGGAATGGCCTTCTCCCACGCCGATGTAGCTTCGGTCCACTGCATGGCGGAAGCACTGGGCGGGCTGTACGATACCCCGCACGGAGTGGCCAACTCCATGTTCCTGCCGTATGTGACCGCCTTCAATGCGGCTGCTGATCCCATCAAGCATGCCCGAGTTGCCCGCATCTGCGGTCTGGCTTCGGAGGGGATGTCGGACGAAGAAGCATCGGATCGGCTTGTTGAGGCTCTGTTCGGCCTGTCGGAAGAGATCGGCATTCCCCGGTTTTCCTCCCTTTCCTACGTGCGACACGAGGACTTTGACACGCTGGCTGAAGCCTCGTTTCAAAACGGTTCGACACCCAGCAACTGCCGAACCATCACGGCACAGGAGTATCGACAGCTGTTCGAAGCGGCATACGCAGGCCGTAAGCCGTAGTGCGTATGTAGAGAAGTGCAGTATGCGAAGGCGCCATATGCTGGTTCTTCAGTAGTGACGGTCATAAAAAACAGTGCTACAGTGGGGATTAAGTTACGTACATGGAGTTGAACGTATGTCAGTGATTACCCCGACAACCGCTGCTTCCCCCACCGTTTATCGCGTCCTGTTTGCCATCAGTCTCGTCCATCTGCTGAACGACAGCCTGCAGGCAGTGATTCCCGCAGTTCTGCCGATTCTGAAGGATAATTTGAGTCTCAGTTACTTTCACATCGGCATGATCCTGCTGGTGATGAATGTGACGGCCTCGGTCCTGCAGCCCGTTATTGGTTATGTATCGGACCGCACCCCCCGGCCTTTTCTGCTGCCGCTGGCCATGCTCGTCTCCGGCGTGGGCATGGTGGGGATTGCCTATTCCCAGCATTATGCGTTCGTCCTGCTTTCCGTGGCTTGTGTCGGCATCGGCTCCGCCGTCTTTCACCCGGAGGCCTCCCGGGTTGCCTACATGGCCTCCGGCCCGCGCCGCGGCCTCGGCCAATCGATCTTTCAGGTAGGCGGTAATGCAGGGCAGGCGCTCGCCCCGCTGATGACAGTGTTAATCTTCGCTCCGCTTGGCCAGGCGGGTGCCGCCTGGTTTACCATACCGGCCGCCATTGCGCTCGCCGTGCTTCTCTACGTCGCGACCTGGTACCTGCAGCAGCAGCTACAGCGAAAAAAGGCTGTCAGCCAGGCTGCCAGCTACGCCTACCGCCACAAGCGGCTCACCGCCCTTAGCCTGCTGGTGCTGATCGTCAGCGTCCGCTCCTGGATGCACGCCGGTTATCAAAGCTTTTTTCAGTTTTACCTGATCGACGTCCAAGGGTTGACGTTCTCCCATGCGCAGATGTGCGTCTTTCTGTTCCTCCTCGCCGGAGCCGTCGGCACGTTTTTCGGCGGCCCGCTTGCCGACCGATTCGGCAAACGAAACCTGTTGATTCTTGCCTCACTGGGCGCCCTGCCGCTTACCCTGCTGACACCCTATGTGACCGGCATATGGATCTATCCCCTGCTGTTCTTGACCGGCCTGATCCTCCTGTCCAGCTTCTCCGTGACAGTCGTGTACGCCCAGGAGCTGCTGCCCGGTCGCATAGGCACTGTCTCAGGCTTGATTATCGGTCTCGCCTTCGGAATGGGCGGGATCGGCGCTTCCGTTTTGGGACATCTGGCAGACTTGAAGGGCATCGCCTTTGTCATTACGCTCTGTTCCCTGATGCCTTTGATCGGAGCGCTCGGTTTCCTGCTGCCGAAGGATCAGACGCTGAGAGAATGGGAACGGGAAACTGTTTGATCCCTCTGGAATCCCATACAAAAACCCGAGGAAATTTCTCCTCGGGTTTTTCTCCATTACACAAGTACGGAAAGCTCCACACCCAACATCTGTGCCACCACCGGCGGATACAGTTCCGGGGTGCCGTAGAAGCGCCAGGTACCGTCGCTCACCTGCCCGATCAGTCCGGTGATGATCCAATCGGGCTCGATCATTTGCGCTGCCTCCACACCAAGCTGCAGCACAACTGTCTCTTTGGTTCGACGCTTGGCCACCCAACCGCTTCCGTTGCGTTCGACCAGGACCAGAGGTTCCTCCATAACCCGCTGCGGTGCCGAATCGGCCGAAGCGAGCTGCTGGTGCGCCTCTTTTTCCAAAACCGTACGCAGGCGGTACGCTTCCGGCAAGCTCTCCTTCCATTCGCTGAACAACGGCTGCATCCGTCCGGTCAGTTCCATCCCATACTGTTTGTCCAGCCACTTGAAAAACGCCAGCAAAACAGACAGGAGGTTGGCTGCCAGCGTCTTCGTCGCCGTATCTACGCGGGTGAAAATGTCGTGGACGAGGAAATAGGCCAGATCTTCCCGCCGAAGCTGGTCCCAGGTGAAGCTCGGACCGAATGCTCCTCTGACAAAGGAACGGAAGCAATTCATGACTTCGTCGTACTTTTTCACGGTGGCTTCCGATTTGCCCTCCGTCATTTCCTGGACAAATCGGGTAATGTCAGCCAGGCGTTCAGGGTGAACCGTGTAGACGCTTTCGGGAAGCCCTTCGATCATCGGCCGTTCCAGCAGGTTGGAAATGTGGAGCTCCTCATTCGGCAGAGACAGACGGGGACGCAGGATCGAAATGCGCATGAAGCGAGCCAGACCCTGTCCCAACTTGCTGTCGTTCTCCAACTGCTGAATCAGACCGAGAAGCTTCTCTCTCCATTCCGGATTATCCGACGCGGCTACCAGCGTGGGGGCCAACCCGTCCAACTGGTCGTGCGGTGTAACCAGCCACTTTTCTGTAAAATAGGTCTGTACTGCCCACTGCAGCACTTTTGGCGGCAGGGTAGGCTCACTGGTGATGAACAAGGTTCCTTTGGTCAACCTGGTTCCTGTAGAGGTAAGCTGCTGAATCGGCTGCTGTTCGCTTGCATCCGACAGCTGCAGCAGGGCGGTGACTTCATCCAAAATCGGTGGAAATCCCTCTACCCAGACGACGCTGTCCGGATGGACGATCACTTCTGCCAACACCTCGTGCAGCTCCAGCAAGGCGTCCTTCAGCGCCGGAAAGAGATGCTCCTCTTTGCGGGTGGCATATACCCATATTTCCCTGCCCCCGTCCCGCTTTTTCAGTTCAAAGGCGCGGTGCGATTCGATCGTCTGGCTCAAGCGGGAAAGGTCAACGTCACGGTAGATGCGGCGCACCATGCCGTCTCCCTGTGTATTCCCGGTTGAATCGCCGAGTTCTACGATGAAACGGTAAAGATCCGTTGTATAAGTACGTTTGTCCGGGGCGGCGGCCGCTTCCCCAACCTCCGGATGATCCTCAAGCCACTCGAGAAGCGCAGGCTTCACGTGGGGCTGCAAGAAAATGCTGCCGGAAAAGAGCATGTCTCGCAAACCCAGATTGAGCAGACGGCCCACGATGATTTGCCCCGCTTGAGCCTCAACACCGGCGGTACGCAGGATGTAACGGGGTTCACCCGTTGGCAACTGACGAACGGTGTAGACTTCCTTTTCCACCTGTACGATTTCATACATTCCTACATACAGCTGGGAAAAGGCGCGGCGCAGATCCGCTTCCATCTTGCGGCCTTGCTGTTTGAGAAAGCTGTCTAGAAGGGAATCACCATTGGTTCGTACGTCAATCACGTACCAGTTGAAGAAATGAGTGGTCCATTCGGGGCGCAGGACGCTCTCCTCGCTCAGCCCGATTTCGCGGGCAAATCGGTCCCTCGCCTCGTTGACTGCCTCATTGCTCACATGAGTACCGACAAAGTTGTTGAGCCGCTCGATCCAGGCGGCGTATTCCTTTCTCAGTTTCTGCTCATGCCGGCTGCGCAACTCGGTAATCGGAGTAACGACACCGCAGCATTTTTTGTATTTTTTCCCGCTTCCGCAGGGACAAAGCTCATTTCTACCGACTGACATAAGGGGTTTGGATCTCCTTTCAATCCCAGCGCGGCATGCGCGGGAGATAAGCAATCCCCCTATATATATCGCATCTCACGTCAGGTATTCAAGTGTTCTCTTTTCGATTCATGAGAAATACCGCCATCCTGGGACGCTTCCCAGGTTTCCACGAACTGTTCCAGTCGTTGGATCAGCCGGACAATCCGCTGCTTCTCACTCATGCATGTGGAGATGGCCGAGAGCTGATTGGCCGCAAACAGCTCTACCACTTCCTGTTCCATATCCCGAAGGCGAATCCGATAGCCGGCGATGATGTCGCGCAGCAAGCCAAACCTGTGCTCAAACCGGATCATGGCCTCAAGGTTGCTCATTGCTGTTCACAAGCGGCCAGCAATTGTTGGATGCCAAGTGCGATCTGTTCATTCTTATGTTTCTCTTTCATCAGCACTTCTATTGCCTGCATGTTGCTTTGTTGAAAATGGGCAATCACTTCTTGCGCCATTTCCTGGCTGCGCACTTCCAGACGTCCCAATGCCTGGCGCAGCAGGTGGTTTACTTCCTGAATGACCGGTTGAGTTTGTACTGTATTCATCAAAGGTTCCTCCTCAAAATGTAGTTGTTCATACCATTCTGCTTGTTCTTCCTGCTTCTGTGACAGCGTCGCGGTTGCGGTTGCCGCTGCCGCTTCTTCGTGTGCTCCGATGGCGGCCTCTTCGCTTTTGGCAAGCACATACAGCGTCTCGCCGTCCAAGCGAAACCGCTCATCGAGTCCAGGAACAAAAACGTATTCTTTTTCCGGAAGCCCGACCTCCACCGCCATAAAATGAGCAAGGGAACGAGCCGTTATCTGCGTAATCCCGTTTTGGCAGCAAAATGCGTAGATCCGGTCGTTGGCCAGCTCCCACTCCGCCAAAAACCAGCGGGTATCTCCTTGATACTGTACAAAACGCGGGTCACGCTCCAACTGCAGCATCCGTACGATTTGATTCCAGGCGAACTGCGTCTGTCTGCGCAGCTCCGGTATGATCTGCTCCACGGTTTTCGGCGTCTGGGTTTCGCGCAGAAAACGGTAGGCCAAATCGAACAGCTGATGGGGTTGAAACGTAAGCTCAAGGATGGCATCGGAACGCCCAACCCGCAATGGTGACTGTTCCATCCGAAGAACCTCGGCAAGCAGCGCTTCGCTTTCCAGGTTGTGTCGGTCCGCCAGACCGCTCTCCTCGATCCGCGAGATGATCTCGTTTCGCGGAAGAGAACGCTCGCCGGGCCGAAACACCTTCTTGATGATACTCGATAAGGTATAGGTTGGCCGTTTCATGAACCTTCTCCTTTCCTGCATTGGCAAGGCATTGCCAATGGCTTGGAATAACTAGGTATTCTACGCGTACGGGGAAAATCCTACTTTGACGCAAACTGATTGTGTTTTTCCATCTATCTGAAAAATGGAAAAAGAGCAGGGTTGATCCTGCTCAGATTGATGACAAAGATCCGCCAGGGAAGAGGACCGTTCTTCCGCCTATCGCTCGACCCTCCTCCCCGCAGGGAAGTGAAAACTGTCCGCTGCGCGACGATTCGCAGGGGCAGCGCTAAAGTAGCGTCGCTACGACGTTTTTTCAGAGTAGCGCTGCGTTTTCCCTGCGCCCACGTCGCTGCGCTAGCAGGTCGTCACAGCTCGCGTACGGCTGGAAGAAACGTCCCTCCCACAAACATTCGGGTTTGTCTACAGACACAGCAGGGTTTCTCCTGCTCCTTGCCCGGCCAATCAATACCCTCTCCACACTTTTCGCCTGAGCGCACCCGCGTAGCCCCACTCTTCCTCTCCCATCTCCGCTAGCAATTGGCCCAGCGCATTCATCTTGCTGTCGATTTGGTCGAGGTAGTGGAACAAAACGGCTGCAGATGTCTTGCCGGAAACCGCGCTGCCCCATCCGTTCTCCACGTCGCCGTGGTGACTCAGAATGCAATGCTTCAAGTGAAGCACTTCCACGTGACCGAGGGAGATCCCCAGCTTGCGGCAAACTCCGCTTACCAGTTCCACTCCCATAACCAGGTGGCCGATGAGCTGTCCCGGCGTGGTGTAGTCAGGAGCAACCGCATCTGACAGCTCATAAAGCTTGCCGATGTCGTGCAGGATGCAGGTGGCGTAGAGAATGTCCTTGTCCACCTGGGGATAGAGGGGAAGCAGGCGTTCGGCTGCTGTGAGAAGCGACACGATATGTTCAAGCAGTCCGTGGTAGTAGTTATGGTGCATTTTTACCCCTGCCGGAAAATGGCGCAGCCGACCAGCGATCTCCTCATCCTGCAGAATCTCACGCACGATCGCCTGAAGTACCTCGCTCTTCATCTCTGCCACGAACCGTTCCAGTCGGCTCCACAGTTCATCTGCCGGGTACGGTGATACCGGAACCAGCGCTTCCATCATGACTTCGTCGGACGGAGAGGCGAGACGAACCCGCTGAATCACCAGCTGCTTTTTGCCGCGGTACGTCTGCATCAGGGCATCGATCTTGATCACCGATTTTACCTGAATCAGCTCTTTTATCTCCTCGCTGACATCCCACAGCTTGGCCGTCATCGTGCCGGAACGATCGCCCAGCTCCAGATTGAGGTACTCGCTTTGATTGCTGGCGACACCAACCTCCTTGGCTTTCACCAGACAAAAGGTGACAACCCGTTCTCCCTCTGCGTAATCGTGCAAATATCTCATCTTTTCATTCCTTCCCCTGCACCATTTCTATTTTTTTCGAAACAAGGTCTCCTCTATTTTGCGGACCAGCTTTTTTCCAATCAGGTCGTCTGCCGATTTGACCACTTTGGTGATGATCTTCAGCACATCTTCTTCGCCGTTCCAATGTTGGCGGACAACCGCCGCGTCGACGTCGACAAGGATTTTCCGCAGGGCGTACACCGCCAGAACGACATCGTCAAGCAGGCCAAATCCGCCGGTGAACACTTCCGGAATGAAGTCCAACGGGGTAATGAAATACGCCACGGCAACCCCGGCAATTGCCTTGGACTGGACGCTGACCCGCTTGTCCAGCATCAGACGAGCCAACAGCACAAACAGATCGGGTGCCAGGAGAACATACCCGGTTACCGTCTCGTTGACGCCTTTTTCCCGAATAAAGGCTTCGATCTTTTCACGCAGCCTGTCGTAGAAGCTCTGGTGCTTCTGTGGCAGCTCGATTGGGACAAGCTCTTGCGGTTTCTTAACCGCAGGCAGCAGCGTAACCTCGTGTTTTTGCTCATCGCTCATGGCAATTCCTCCCTTTTTGGTTTGGAATACGGATTGCGGCGGCGGTAAAAGGAAACGGCGGCAATAATCGCCAGAAGCAGCAGGAAGAAGATGGCGAGATTGCGGGAAATCACGTCAAACAGCTGTTCCCAACGCTCTCCCAGCTGCCAGCCGACAGTGACAAACAGGGCGCTCCAGAACAACCCGCCCGTGTAGGTATAGATGATGAATGTGCGAAACGGCAGCTTCGTAATGCCGGCGAAGTATGCGGTAAACTGCCGTACTCCCGGGATGAAGTAACCGAGCGGCAGCGCCCATTTGCCCACGCGGTTAAACCAGTCCTCTGTCTTTTTGTAAACCGTATAGCCCAACCCGAAGCGTTTGCCGTATCGCTCGACAAAGGGAAATCCCAGGCTGCGGCCAATCCAGTACGCGGCGGTCATCGCCGATATGGAGCCGAAAAAACAGGTGAGAAACGTGGGAACATACTGCAGTTGTCCGGTCGAAACGAGAAAACCAGAGAAGACCAGCAGCGTCTCTTCCGGTAACGGCATGCCCAAAATCCCCAGAAAAAACAGACTGAACAACGCAGCATACCCGTAATTCTCTATGTATCCACCGAACGCGTAGACGAAATCCTCCATCTAATACCTTCACCACATTTCAAACAAGTTATCTGTACCACCTCCATTATGCCAAAGGAAAGGGAGCAGACACAAATCCCGGTTCCTTGACAACAAAACCAATTAGGTGTAATTTACACATAGGTAAACTTTACAAGGAGGGTTTTCACAATGGACCAAGATATGGTGAAACCCATACGCAGTTGGCTTACACCCTATCTGCTTCTTTTGCTTCGCTCCTGGGAAACTCACGGCTACGACCTCATCCAGAAGCTGAGCCTGTTCGGTTTTCCCACTGTCGATCAAGGAACGGTCTACCGTACGCTTCGCCAGTTGGAAAAGGAAGGCTTTATCCGTTCCGCCTGGGACGCGACGGACGGCGGTCCAGCCCGCAGGCTTTATTCCATCACGGAGGCAGGCGAGCAATTTCTGAAAGACTGGGCGTCCGCACTGGGTGCGTACAACAAGATGCTGGAAAACTTTTTTGCCCTGTATACCGGAAAGGCACCTACGACCAACCCTGAGGAGAAGAAATAACATCTCCATCTACCTGTTAGGAGGGTTTACCATGTATCCATTTTCGAATCCCTTTGTCTGGCATGAGACTGCTGCCGATCTCGTGATGAAACAATGGCAGCAGTGGGTTCAGGCACAGTCTGCCGCGATGTTCCTGCCAGGAGGACTTGCACGCAAAGAGGAGTCTGGCATGCTGGAGGAGGCGGCTCGTCTGGAAGAACGACTGGATTGGCTGGATCAAAAGGTATCAGACATCGCTGTCCAGGAACCTCGTCTGATTTACCTGGAGCATGAGCTTGCCGCTCTGCGCTCCGAGCTCAGCGAGTTGAAAAAAACCGTTTCCACCGGCAGTGCGGCCCCGTCCGCAACGGTTCCCAAGCCTCGAAGCAAAACGAGCCGAGCCAAAACGGCGAAAGACGAGCCGATTGCAGAAAATTGACGAAATGAATGCTTTCCATGGCTTCTCTCTCCTTTTTTCGCTATAATGAAAGGATCATCACTGAAATGTTACAAATGAGGGACAAGCCGGCATGTGGAAAAAAATTCTCCGAAAACTCAAGTACGAATACATCAAGCTGATTCGCATGAAGGGAGCACCTTCTTTCGTCGCTCGCGGCTTCTCCGTCGGTATTTTTATTGAATTCATCACGCTGCCTACCTTGGGACTCGCGTTTCTTCTGCTGTTCCCGATGACCCGCCTGTTTCGCTGCAGCTTCCCCGCTTCGCTGATTGGCTTCGTTTTCGGTAAAATCGTCCTGCCGATCTTTATGCTGGTGAATCTGAAAGTGGGCACTACGATTATCGGGAATCCGCTTCAGGAACACGTCCAGCATAATCACGAATCCTTCGCCGGCTGGCTTCAATGGATGAAGCAAAACGGCATCGCCTACTTCACGGGAAGTATGGTAATGGGTGTCCTTGTAGCATTCGGCAGTTATTTTCTTGTGAACGCCACTCTGCAGTGGTATCGCAAAAAACGGGCGCGCCGTCCCGTGGCGACCGGACGAACCAGTTCATAGTCGACAGCAAAAGACCGGTCTCTTGTGAAAAGAGAACCGGTCTTTTTCGCTTTGTATAGAGTTACGCGAAGAAGCCTTTTTCGCGCAGTTGTTCCAAAATCTCGCTAACAGTAAGGCCTTGCAGCAGAAGCTCGATGGTCTGGTCAGCCTGTTCATGGGAAAGGCCTGCTGCCCACAGGCTTTCGCGCGCCAGCACCAGGTTTGGACGTCGGAAGTAGCATTGCAGGGTGCGAGTCACGCGTCCTTCCAAAGACGTCTTAAGCATCAATTCGGTTGTAGACATTTGTTACCACCTCTTTCAAACAAAGAATCTTTGCATACCTTCTATTATCGTATAATTTCACCACAGAATCAACGTTTTGCCGAGTTGCCTAAATTTCCGGCATCGGGCGGCGCTTGTGCTCGGAGACGCGGTGGAGGTAGTCAATGCGCTCCTTTGCCTTTGGATTGGTATCACCGGTAATGAGCAAGCGGTCCAGATCCTCGTAGGTAAAGCCCATCTCCTGCTCATCCGTCTGTCCGGCCCACAAGTCAGCGGACGGGGCCTTGGTCAAAATCGACTCCGGCACACCCAGTTCACGGGCCAGGATGCGAACTTCGTGCTTGGTCAGGCTGGCGACCGGATTGATATCCGCCAATCCGTCTCCCCCCTTGGTCATGTAGCCTACATAAATTTCACTTCTGTTGCAGGTATCAATCACCAGGTACCCTTTCTGGTTGGCGATCGCGTACAGGGTTGTCATCCTAAGCCGCGCCTTCGTGTTCCCTTTTGTCTTGTCGTCAAGCGGAAGCACTTTTTCGATTCCGGCCACAATCGCATCATAGGCAGGCCCCAAATCTACCGTTACCAGGTTTAACCCAATCGCCTCGGCCAGCTTTTTGGAATCCTCGGCGTGTATGTCCTGCGAATAGGCCGGCATCCAGACCCCGATGACGCGTTCCTTGCCCAGCGCCCGCACGCACAGGGCCGCTGTGACTGCGCTGTCTATTCCTCCCGAGATGCCGACAACCGCTCCCCCCAGTCCGGGACCGTCAATCTGCTCGCGAATAAAGGCGATCCGCTTTTCCATATCTTCCTTTATGTTCGCCTGGTATTGTTGCAAATGCTCTTGAAACTTGTCCATCACTGGTACCCCCATCCGTTGGAATTGCTCCTCCTATCCTACCACGCAAAAATTGTTTGTGGCAATCAAAGGGGAAGCGGTCTACACTAGTAAGGAAAATGACGATATGTTAAGCAAGGGAGCGCAGCCATGATGATTCTGAAAACCAGTGAACAAATTGAACAGATGAAAGCAGCGGGAGCGATCCTCGCCGCCTGCCATAGAAAAATCGCCAAGTTGATCCGCCCCGGGATCACCACCTGGGAGATCGATCAGTTTGTCGAGGAATACCTGGCTGAGCACGGAGCGACGCCGGAACAGAAGGGATACCACGGTTACCCTTACGCTACCTGCGCCTCGGTCAACGACGTGATCTGTCACGGATTTCCCAGAAAAGAGCCGCTCTTAGAAGGTGACATTGTAACGATCGACATGGTGGTGAACCTGAATGGCTGGCTGGCCGATTCCGCGTGGTCGTATGCAGTCGGAACCGTTTCCCCGGAAGCGAAACGGCTCCTGGAGGTCACGGAAAAGTCCCTGTACCTGGGCATTGAACAGGCGGTAGCCGGCAACCGGATCGGTGACATTTCCCACGCCATCCAGTCATACGCCCAACAGCACGGTTACTCCGTGGTGAGGGAATTTACCGGCCATGGCATCGGACAGAGCATACATGAAGAACCGTACGTACCCCACTTTGGGCCGCCGGGGCGCGGGCCTCTTCTGAAGGAAGGCATGGTCATCACGATTGAACCGATGCTGAACATCGGCACGTACCACGCCACGATCGACGAGGACGGATGGACGGCGCGTACCCGCGACGGAAAGCTTTCCGCCCAGTACGAGCACACGATTGCCATCACGGCCGATGGTCCGCTCATTCTGACCAAGCAATGACCATGCGCAAAAGCAAAGTGGCAGGCTGTCTCGACTTCAGCCTGCCACTTTGCCGTTTCTTGTGCAGAAGCTATTTTACCGGAGCGCTTTCGTGGAATAATTGTTGAGAATTGCTTCCAACTCTTGCACGTCTTTTTCCAGTTCCTGAATGTCTTCTTCAATCAGTTTCTTGAGATGCCGCTTCTCTCGAAGTACCTTGCGGGTTTGCTCCAATCGCTGGTTCAAGTCGAACACGCCGAGATACACTGCCGTTCCCTCCCTATGTAGGATTTCCACCTTACATGATATGCAGGGAGTTTTTATTGTTGACTCATTCTCATTTAAATTTTGCAAGCTCAGCGCGCAGACGGTACACTTCCTGTACCAATGCCCGCTTCTCCAGCCGATCGATCTCGTCGTCCAGGCTCGTGGAGGCATTTCCCCCATACAACGGATCAAAAACGTCATGTGATTGGGACCAAACCGGCTCTTTTGGCATCACGAGCGCCAGCAGGAAATACATCAGGGCCGGAATCCCGGTAAAGATCGTCAATACAATCACCCCGATGCGGACCAATGTGGCGTCGATCCGCAGAAACTGGCCAATTCCCCCGCACACACCAAACAGTTTCTTGTCGTAGCGCGAACGGTATAAGCGTCGTTCCATCATCATCTTCATTCCCCTCTTGTTTTCCGTTTTCCCGATATCTCCAAGATACCCGAATGGGGAGAGGGGCAAAACTGACCGAAGAGGGATTTTCTCTCCGTCCCGAGACGGATTCCTTGTCCGTACACCCCATCTCTGCATGAAACGGAAAGGATTCGTTCACGCTACGGAAGAGGTGATCCTTATGCCGTTCCTGCTGCTGATGCTGCTCGCAGCCGCTTTGACCGGCTGCAGCAAAGAGACGCAGCCTGCCAACCCGGCGATCTATAGCGACCCTGCCATGTACTACCAGCAAAGCATCGTTCATCCGTACGGACTTGAACCCAACGCGACGCCCTACGGAACGCCGACGAATGCGACGACTGCCGGCGAATACGATCGTCCCTTGCGGATTGACGCTGTCTCCAACTATGGTCCAGCGGGTCCGTAAATCAACGGGAAGATAAAAGACCGTCTCTTCACAAAGACGGTCCTTTTTCTCTTTATTTGGGTTCATAGGTGGGTCGAGGCCGATCAAACCACTCGCCGATGGTCGCGTAGGTGAGACCTGCAAGCCTGCTGACCGGTTTCAGCTTTTCAATGTCAATCTTGCCGTCAACGTACAGCTCGTCATCTACGTGAACGTGCACCACTTCCCCGATGATCAGATCGGACGCAATTGGTTCGCCCAGCGTGACGATTTGGTGCAGACGGCACTCGAAGTGAATACGCGATTCACCCAGCCGCGGCACTTTTACGGCTGCGGAAGGCAGCTGGGTCAGCCCCAGCTCCTCCGCCTCACTAACGTCACCCGGATAATCGGCTGATGTCTGATTGACCGCATCCACATTGTGTACATCCACCATGTTAATGACAAATTCTCCGGTCTCCCGAATGTTCCGAGCGGTGTCCTTCATCACGCCGCCGGGTCTGCGGGCGACCGCCACGGAAATCATCATCGGATCGATGCAGGCGACGTTAAAATAGCTGAACGGCGCTGCATTGACCACCCCGTTGGAGCTTAGTGAGGTAATCCAGGCGATCGGCCGTGGAACGACACTGCCGATCAGCAGCTTGTATTTTTCCTGTCGCACCAGGTTGCTAACGCTTATTTCCATCAGGAAGCCCCTTTCTTTATTGCTCCGCGGACTGTAGCCAGCTGGACATGTAGTTGCGGTCCTCGACGCCAAGCGCCTCACGCGTCACGTACAGCGGCTTGAAGGTGTCCAGCATGACGGCCAGTTCCCGGGTATCTTTTTTGCCGATGCTCGCCTCGATTTTGCCTGGATGCGGACCGTGCGGAATCCCCATCGGGTGCAAGGTGATGGAGCCTTCGTACACGCCTTTGCGGCTCATGAAGTTGCCGTCCACATAGTAGAGAACTTCATCGCTTTCCACGTTGCTGTGGAAATACGGCGCCGGAATTGCCTGTGGGTGATAATCGTACAGACGCGGCACAAACGAGCAGACGACGAAGTTTTGTCCGGCAAATGTCTGATGCACCGGGGGTGGTTGGTGAATGCGGCCGGTAATCGGTTCAAAGTCGTGAATGCTCAGCGCGTAGGGGTAAAGATAGCCGTCCCAGCCCACCACGTCGAACGGATGGAAGTCGAAGATGTAGCTGTACAGCGCGTGCTGCCGCTTGACCCGCACCTCGAAGCGGCCGCTTTCCACATGGGTGTCCAGCCGCTCCGGCACGCGGATGTCCCGCTCGCAGAACGGGGAGTGCTCCAGCAGCTGTCCATGCTCGTTGCGGTAACGCTTTGGCGGGACGATTTCGTTTTGCGACTCGATGACGAGGAAACGTGATGGTCCGCCTGACGGAACAATTCGGTAGGTGGTGCCGATCGGGACGACCAGGTAGTCCCCCTGTTTGTAGCTGATGGTGCCGTAAATCGTTTGCAGCTCGCCCTCCCCCTGGTGTACGAACAGGAGCTCATCCCCGTCTGCGTTGCGGTAGAAGTAGTCCATGGGTTCTGTCGGCACGCAGACGCCCATCACCACGTCGCTGTTTCCCAGAAGGTACGTGCGGCCGGAGATCGGATCGCCGCCCGGGGGCAGATTAAACGTCAGGAAATGCTGGTGTTTCAAGTCTGCCTGTTCCACGTATTCCGGTTTTAGGTCAGCCAGCTTTCGCGTCTCTCTCACCTGCGTAGGCGGATTGTGATGATATAAGATGGACTGAATTCCGGAGAATCCTTTGGTGCCCATCAGCTGTTCGCAGTACAGCTCGCCGTTCGGCTTGTAAAATGTGATGTGCCGCTTTTTCGGAATCTCTCCCATGCGATGGTAAAAAGGCATTCAAACGCTCCCCCTTTATTTGGAAAAATCAATCGATTATGACATTTTTCAGCACGCCCAGCCGCTCTACTTCCAGCTCCACCGTGTCCCCCGGCTGAAGCCAGGAAAAACGCTCTGTGCCCAGTTCCAGGATGCAGCCCGTTCCCACTGTACCTGAACCGATGACGTCGCCGGGATACAGCGGGCAGTCCGCGGAAGCGCGGGCGATCATCTCGGCAAACGTGTAGTGGATGTCGCGGAAGTTGCCGCGGGAATACTCGGCTCCGTTTACCCTTGCCACCATCGCCAGATCGTATCGATCCCCTTTTTCCCCCCGAATGCGAACGTCATCCAGCTCATCCGGGGTAACCAGCCACGGGCCCATGGACGTGGCGAAGTCCTTGCCTTTCGCCGGTCCCAGTCCCACCTTTACTTCTTCACGCTGCAGGTCGCGCGCGCTCCAGTCATTCAGCACGCAATAGCCGGCGATGTGTTCGTCCGCCTGCTCCACGGAAATGTCTCTGCCGCCTTTCCCGATCACGCAGGCGATCTCCAACTCGTAGTCCAGCGATTGCGTTGCTTTCGGTCTTTTGACCGGCGCATCCGGCCCGACAAAAGCAGCGTGGTTGGAAAAGTAGAAAACCGGGAACTGATACCACTCCGGCACCATCTCCAGTCCGCGACGCGCCCGGGCTGTCTTGACATGCGCTTCAAACGCGTAGAAATCGCGGAAGCTGCGGGGAGTTGGCAATGGCGACCCCAGTCTTACGGAATCGACGGAAAGGATTTCAGAACCGCGGGGATGTTCCGCCAACTCAGCCAGTCGGTGTCGCCAGACGTCCCACGCTTCCAGGAGCCCCAGCAGGGATTCGGGGGCGCCGGAAAGCGCTGCGGAGACGTCCACGACTCCGTCCGCTGTCAACAAACCGGTTCGCCACCCGGCTTGCGCTCCGATTTGATACGATACCAGTCTCACGTCAGAATCACTCCCTTTCCTGGACAAAATACAAAGGCCCACCTCACGCATAGTCAATTCGAAACCAGGCAAAATCGTCAAGTCTTTTGCCGAGCATCTCGAATGGTGACTAAGGCGTAAGCTGGGCCATGTCTATTACGTGTGAAAAAGACCTTTTGGGTCTTCCCCCATAGACAACCAGCAACCTTTGCCTGTGTTGTTTGATTCCTTATCTCCATCATAACGGAAACGCTTTCAACTTTCCAGCAGGAATATGCAGAATGGTTCATCATGAGAAAAATCGGGCTACTACTTCCTGCATGTCCTCCGGCAAGGGTTCGTTCAGTTCCATCTGACGTTTGTCACGCGGGTGTAAAAAGGAGAGCTTAACAGCGTGCAACGCCTGCCTGCCGATATAGTCCCGCCGCCCCCCGTACATGTCGTCGCCGAGCAACGGATGCCCGAGGTGGCTCATGTGAACCCGGATTTGGTGAGTTCGACCCGTTTCCAGCCTCAGCTCCAACCAGCTGGTCTCTTGATGGCGCGCCAGTACGCGAAACCGAGTGACGGCCGATTGTCCGTCGGGCCGCACCTCGCGGGTGATGATGGAATCGTTCCTCAACCCGATGGGCGCATCCACTACTCCCTCGTCCGGTCCGACCCGTCCATGCACGATCGCCTGGTAGGTGCGCAGCAGGGTCCGCTCCTTTTGCATCCGGGAAAACTGCTCGTGCGCCCATTGGTTTTTGGCTACGATCAAAAGACCGGATGTGTCCTTGTCCAGCCGGTTGACAGGGCGAAATTTCCGCGCTTCCCCCTTGACCTGCCAGTAGGCGACGACACCATTGGCCAATGTGCCGCTCACGTGGTTCCCCGTCGGATGCACAACCAGACCCGCCGGTTTCGCCACTACCAGAATGTCCTCGTCCTCAAAGCGAATGGCGAGCGGCATTGGCTCGGGTTGAACCGTCTCCCCTTCATCTGCCGGCACCGCTATGGTCACCCGATCTCCCGGTTGAAGTCGCTCTGTCACGTAGACGGGCACGCCGTTTCGCGTAATGTTTCCTTGGTACTTGGCCCGGACCAACAGACGGCGGGAGACCCCGTAATGCTTTTGCAGCACATCCCGAATGGTCTGACCCGCCTCCTGTTCCGTTGCCGTAAACTGCAGCAGTTCTTCCAGCATCTGTACTCTCACCTTCTGTTTGTCCTGCCGCCAGTATACCATAAAAACGATTGAACTAACGCCCGCTCAGCTTGCGGTTCTTTCCCTTTGTTCACTCAGCAGCTCGGTTATTTCGTAAAGCGCTCCCCAACAGCATTCAAACTCTTCTTGCATTTGCGGAAACATAGAGACACTTCCCTTCCAAATTGTGGCATGGTATCAGTCTGAACGGGAACGGGCTCATTTTATACAGGAGCGGGAAAAAATGCAAAAAAACTCTTCGTCACCCGGACGAAGAGTTTTTGGAATGTGCCACTTACTTCGCAGCTTTTGCCGCTTCGATCGCAGCTTCATAGTTCGGATGCTCACCAGCGGCAGGCACGTACTCGGCGTACACGACAGTGTCGTTGGAATCGACAACGAACACGGCGCGGCTAAGCAAACGCCATTCCTTGATGGCGACACCGTAAGCGGTGCCGAAGGAAAGATCGCGATAGTCGGAAACGGTTTGCACCTTGTCAATGCCGGCAGCACCGCACCAACGGGCTTGGGCGAACGGCAAATCGACAGAGACGGTCAGAATGGTTACGCCGTCCAGCTTCGCCGCTTCTTCGTTGAAACGGCGGGTTTGCGCGTCGCACACGCCTGTGTCGAGGGACGGTACCACGGAGATGATGCGAACCGTTCCCTTGGAATCGCTGAGAGTCACCGGAGTCAGGTTGTTGGCAAGCACTGTAAAGTCCGGTGCTTTGTCACCTGCTTTGATTTCCGGTCCGAGCAGGGTGACCGGACCCCCTTTAAAGGTAAATGCACCTTGGCGTTCTACTACATTCGTCATATGATTTCCTCCCCACCTATCAAGAAAGTATGTACCTTTCTCATGATACCTTATTTTTTCTCTATTTTCACTATGACAACTGTTAAAATTACGTTTTGTATTGGGCGTGACTCGTGATGGTTTTCTCCACTTTGGTGATTTGCTTCACTTCATGCTCATACTCCCAGTTGCTGCGTCTGTTCAACTCGTGGCAGCGCATCAGGGCATGGTAGAGAGCAAAGGTAAAGCCCACTTTTTTCAGCTCGTATCGAGTGATCTTTGCCTGCGGTGCAACGGTGTTGACAATTTCGATCCGGTAGGTGGCCTTTTCCCGCTCCCGCCTGATCGGTATGACGTAGCCCATTTGCTTCAACACGAAGCCGTAGTCGAATTCTCCGTTGTCGTCAAAGTCGATGGTATCGTCCGACGTAGCCAGCATCTCCAGAACTGTGCCAAGATCCAGCGTGTGAAAGCAGGCGGGCTTGGTCATGGCCAGTACGGATCCGTCGTCGCTGATAAAATAAATGTGGTCGCGATAGTGAAAGATCAGCTCGTCTTCCGGCACGTCAGACGGAAACATCCAATGCGTGGACGGAATGAGCAGCCGCCAGACGTCCGCCGGACACGCATGCAACAGCTCCATGTGGATTCCCTCCTTCTTTTTTCCTTTCCATTTTGGTCAAAAGAAGGAAGACGTATTCAGCCCTCAGCGGGTTCTGATAAACTCCCGCCAGTCCCCGTCCGGCACGCAGATTCCTTTCCGTTTCGCATAAGCTTCATCCACGTACAGATAGGCGTACGCCCGGATCGACTCGCTCGTTTCCGTCAAAGTGGCTTCCACGATGACGCGCTCGTATTCATTGCGCGGATCTCCCGGGCCGTAAAAGGTTTCCAGCTTGTCCAATCGTGACATGACCTCCGCATACACTCCGTCTGCAAAGAAAATCAGTTCTCCTGATACCCAGCCCTCGTCCTCCAGCAAAAGTCCCGGGTAGCCGCTGGGAAGATGATACAACCTCCCCCTTACCGCAGCTTTCTGCACGTGATGGGGATATGGCTGCACATACAGTCTGTGGTTCTCAAAGCCCGCCCGTAACGACCCGTATACAAATACGGGCATTCTCTTGTTCATGGTCATTCACTCCTATCCGAGTTTTCCGATTTCATTTAGGTAATTTTCCCGCAAAAAAGGATGTTTTCTGTATCTAACTTTTTGTATATTTAAACTATATATAATTTTCCGTCTGAATAGGGGAAGATGACAAGGGGGAGAACCATGGGAAAAAGAAAAAAAATCAACCGGCTGCTGGTAGCCAACCGCGGTGAAATCGCCATCCGCATTTTCCGCGCAGCAACAGAGCTGGGCATTCGCACGATTGCCATTTACTCTGAGCAGGACAACGTTTCCCTGCACCGTTTCAAAGCGGACGAATCCTACCTGGTCGGCGCCGGGAAGGGACCGATCGAAGCGTATCTGGACATCGACTCCATCATTGAGATTGCCAAGCGCAATGATGTAGACGCCATTCACCCCGGCTACGGCTTTTTGGCAGAAAATGCCGAGTTTGCCCGCCGCTGCGAAGAGGTTGGCATCACGTTTATCGGCCCGTCGGCAGAGCTGATTGACAAATTTGGCGACAAGGTGGAGGCGCGCAAACTGGCGATCCAATCAAAGATCCCCGTCATTCCGGGAACGCCCGAACCAATCGAAAGCCTGCAGGAAGCCCTGATGTTCGCCAAGGAACACGGGTATCCGATAATCATCAAAGGCGTCTCCGGCGGCGGCGGTCGGGGCATGCGGATCGTTCGCAGCCAGGACGAACTGCAGGAAGCGCTGGACCGCGCCCGCTCCGAGGCCAAATCGGCGTTTGGCAATGCGAAGGTGTATCTGGAGCGCTATCTGGAGAACCCCAAACATATTGAAGTGCAGATCATTGGAGACGAGCACGGCAACATCGTCCACCTGTTCGAGCGGGATTGCTCCATCCAACGCCGCCATCAAAAAGTGGTGGAGGTCGCCCCCAGTCTGGCGCTGAATGACGACCTGCGCGAGCAAATCTGCCAGGCCGCACTCAAGCTGATGCGCGGAGCGGGCTACACCAACGCCGGAACGGTGGAATTTTTGCTCAGCCCGGACGGTCAGTTCTACTTCATTGAGGTAAATCCACGCATCCAGGTAGAACATACCATTACCGAGTTGATTACCGGCATTGACATCGTCCAAACGCAAATCCGCATTGCCGAGGGGCATGCCCTCAGTGATCCGGAAATCGGCATATCCTCTCAGGCTGCCGTAAACATGACCGGCTTTGCCATTCAGTGCCGCGTCACGACGGAAGACCCGGAAAACAAATTCGTGCCAGACGCGGGCCGCTTGCTGGCATGGCGTTCGGGGGGAGGCTTCGGCGTAAGGCTTGACGGCGGCAACGGCTATCCCGGTGCCATCATCACTCCTTTTTACGACTCCCTGCTGGTGAAAATCTCCACCTACGCCCCCACCTTTGATCAGGCAGCGCGAAAAATGCTGCGCACGCTGCGGGAGTTCCGAATTCGCGGGGTGAAGACCAACCTCCCGTTTTTGGAAAACGTCGTCACCCACAAGGACTTTCTCAGCGGCCGCTACGACACGTCTTTTATCGACACCAAGCCGGAGCTGTTTGTCTTCCCCGGGCGGCAGGACCGTGGGACCAAGCTGTTGTCCTACATCGGCAACACGATCGTCAACGGCTATCCCGGCCTGCCCAAGCAGGTGAAAAAGCCGCATTTCGACACCCCGCGGATACCGAGGACGTCGTATTCCCAGCCCTATCCGGACGGAACGAAGCAGATTCTCGAACGGGAAGGAGCAGACGGTCTTGTTCGCTGGATTCAATCCCAAAAGCGGGTGCTGGTGACCGACACTACCTTCCGCGACGCCCACCAGTCGCTGTTCGCCACCCGGGTGCGCACCTACGACATGGCAGCCATCGCAGAGGCGACAGGCAAACTGGGAGCCAACCTGTTTTCGTTGGAGATGTGGGGCGGCGCCACCTTTGATACATCCATGCGCTTCTTGCGCGAATCACCGTGGGAACGCCTGCAGATTTTGCGTCAGCGTATCCCGAACGTTCTGTTTCAGATGCTTTTGCGCGGCGCCAACGCCGTCGGTTACACCAACTACCCGGACAACGTGATCGAGGCGTTTGTCAAAGCATCGGCGGAAAACGGCATTGACGTCTTCCGCATCTTTGACAGCCTGAACTGGCTTCCCGGCATGCAGACAGCGATTGACGCCGTGCGAAAATCGGGCAAGGTAGCCGAGGCCGCCATCTGCTATACGGGTGACATCCTCGACCCGACGCGAACCAAGTACACTCTCCAATACTACGTCGATCTGGCCAAGGAACTGGAGAAGGCAGGCGCCCATATCCTGGCCATCAAGGACATGGCCGGCCTGTTAAAGCCCTACGCTGCCTACGAGCTGGTCCGCGCATTGAAACAGGAAATCGGGATCCCGATTCACCTGCACACGCACGACACCTCCGGAAATGCAGGGGCGATGCTGCTAAAAGCAATCGAAGCCGGCGTGGATATCGTCGATGCCTGCGTGAGCTCGCTTTCCGGCTTGACATCCCAACCCAGTTTGAACGGGCTGATCGCCACCCTGCAGCATACGGAGCGGGATACGGAGCTTTCCCTGGCGGATTTCAACAAGCTCTCTGACTACTGGGAAGACATCCGTCCGCTTTACCAGGGCTTTGAGAGCGGGATGAAAGCAAGCAACACGGAAGTGTACATCCACGAGATGCCGGGCGGACAGTATTCCAATCTGGAGCAGCAGGCCAAAGCGGTAGGATTGGAAGGGCGATGGGAAGAAGTCAAGCAGATGTACGCGACCGTAAACCGCATGTTTGGAGACATCGTCAAGGTAACCCCATCTTCCAAGGTAGTGGGCGACATGGCCCTGTTCATGCTTCAAAACAACCTGACCGAAGAGAACATTTGGGAAAAAGGGCAGCGGATTGACTTCCCTGATTCCGTGATTCAATTCTTCCAGGGTTATCTGGGCCAGCCGCCAGGCGGTTTTCCAAAGGAACTGCAAGCGCTGGTGTTAAAAGGCCGCGACGCTTTCACGGCACGTCCCGGCGAACTCCTGGCTCCGGTCGATTTCAACAAAGTGGCAGCGGAACTGGCTAGCAAAATCGGACGGGAGCCAAACGAACTGGAAGTCCTCTCCTATATCATGTACCCGCAGGTATTCCTGCAGTTTGACCAGAGCCTGAAAGAATATGGTGACGTCTCCGTCCTCGATACCTCCACCTTCTTCTACGGTTTGCGGCCCGGCGAAGAGACGGCAGTCAGCATCGAGCGTGGGAAAACGCTGATCCTGAAGCTGGTGGCGGTTGGCGAGCTGCATCCGGACGGCCATCGCATCATCTATTTCGAATTGAACGGACAGCCGCGGGAGATCTCCATCCGCGACCATTCTGCAGAGGTTACGGAGAAGAGCCGGGCCAAGGCCGACCTGCACAACCCGGCCCACCTCGGGGCATCCATGCCTGGCAAAGTGTTGAAGGTATTGATCACAGCGGGCGACAAGGTACGCAAAGGCGAACATCTTCTCGTCAGCGAGGCCATGAAGATGGAGACCACGATTCAAGCCCCGATGGACGGGAAGATAAAGGCCGTTTATGTAAAAGCGGGCGACAGCATCGAAACAGGGGACCTGTTGATCGAGATGGAGTAAAGGCTGGGGCCCCGTAAAACACACAGGTATGCCGGTTCAACCGGCATACCTGTTTTCGCTTAGCCTCGTTCGATTAGCTCCTCAAGGTCATCCTCATCTACTTTGGCGACGATCGTCGTGTTCGTGGTGGTCGGAGGTGCTTCATTCTTCTTGAACATCCCCTGGATCTTGTCGACGAATTGCGGCACGCTGTCCAGAATTCGATCGTACAGGTGTGTCGTATTTTCCAGCGGGATGGAGCGAATGCCTTGCTTGCCCACTACCAGAAAAGCGACCGGCGTAATGGATACGCCTCCGCCGCTGCCTCCGCCGAAAGGATGGCTGATGGTTGCGGTATGGTCCCGTTCATATTCGAACTCGCTGCCCCCGGCAGCGAAGCCGAATCCCACCTTGGAGATCGGCAGGATAACACTGCCGTCCGGAGTCTCGACAGGTTCGCCGATAATTGTATTTACATCAATCATTTGCTTCAAGTTTTCCATGGTGGTTTTCATTAAGCCCTGGATGGGGTGGTCTGCCATTTTTGCTCACGCCCTTTCCTCAGTCTGAATAGGATACGTACCCCTGCTATCATAGCGTGTCCAAGCCGAAAATGAAGTATGCACCGCAGCCGGGTCCGTACCAGCAGGTTGTTCCAATCAGGCTGAACGCTGATTGCGGGCACGGCACGAAGACTGAGGAAATGGGAAAATGCGGCGATGATCACGCTTTTGATACCGTAGGCAATGCCGGTAAGCGTCCCCGTAGCCGCTGCCTCCCCCAGCCCCAGGCTGGTGTGCCACTCGAACCGGGTGCAGCGAATGTGCTTCATCATTTGCCGCAAAATCGGCTCCAGATCCGTTACGCGCTCCAACAGATCCTGATAGCTCGCTGTCAACTTCTTTACCTGTCTGCCGGTGATATCGTGAATGGACTCCTTTGTCTTTGATGGCTTGCTTCCATTCTCCACTTTTGCCTCCAATTCAGGTCCTGCACGAGATATCCCCAGCCTTAAGACCGGCAGTTCGCGTTTCCAGCGTATAAGGCGAAACCATGCCGACACTTCCACCACCAGGTGGTCATGATCCCCGATGCGCCCGTAATAAATAGAGATTCGCACCGGTGTTATGTAAAGAAGGAGTAAAAATATCGCAACCAAGCCAACAAGTATCCAGCCAAGCAAAAAGATCCCCGCCTTTCCACTCTAGTATGAGTAGAAAGTACGGGGAGTATGTTCCAGCATATAAAGTTTAATCCAAAATGTACACCTTGGTGTCCTTTTGTCTTCCGTAAGCATAGGCGGCTTGAAGGGAAGGCAAAAATACATCAACATGTTTCTGTTTCACTGCGCCGCCAATATCCGCTGCCACCGCATACCCGTAACCTTCAATGTAGAGATGGGTACCCAGTGGAATGACTTGGGGATCGACCGCGACCACGCCCTTTCGAAGAGGGAACTCCAGGAACGATTTGATCTCGTCTGTCGGGTAGCTGTAGGCAGTTGTTTGCACCGACAGCATTTTCCGGTAGAGCGTGTCAATGCCGGGGAGTGTCGGCTTGCCAGTCTGATCCGCCAGCAGATGCAGTCTGGCGTAAACGGCTGCTTCCGCACGTGTCATTGCCTTTCGAGGCTGCAGCGATCCATCCGGGTACGGACTCACAAATCCCTTTTGCAGGCCGTACACAAACGGGCGCTGAAAGACTTCCTCCACACTGCCGCCGTCAGGATATTGATGCAGCGATGTAATCGTGGTGGACCATCGCAATTGGTTTACCCGGCCGCTCTCCCCTTTTGCCCTCAGCAGCATGGAGACGAGTTCCTCCCGTTCAACCTGTTCCGACGGGTTCATGTACAGCTTTCCTTTGATTTTCTGCCCATGAATGATACCCAGGCGGTATGCCGTTTCGGCGTATGGCGACAACCAGCTGTCGGAGGGAACATCGGCAAACGGCGAGCTGTTCCCAGGGTGCGGGTTAATCCCTTTTGCCCGTAAAAACAGGGTGATCAGCTCTCCGCGCGTAATCATGTCGTATGGGCGGAATCTGCCGTCTTCCGGTGCCTGAATGACTCCGCTTATGTAGAGTTCGGTAATTTGTTTTTCAGCCCAGTGTCCTGTTACGTCAACAAACGGTGTGGTCGTGGCAGATACGTTTGCCTCCGCCTCAGCAGCCGGCGCGTTCAAGAAGAACAAAGCAGCCAGTGCGGCCAGAATCAGCTTCTTCCCCATCATCAACCTCCTGTTTTCTGGTTAAAAATCTCTCGTCTATTGTATCGAATACCATTCTGAAAACAATCCGCAATTTTTTCCAGATAACAGGAAAAGCCCCTCCGACGACGGAGGGGCACCTCATGGATCCTGCATGAATCCTATTTCGCAAAAATATGACGGCCAATCTTGGTGATCTGCGGTCTGGACCAAATCCAACGGGATGTGGCTGTATCCGGGTTGAAGTAATACAGCGCTCCATAGGACGGATCCCAGCCGCGCACGGCTTCCCATGCAGCCCGATACGCGGTTCGGTTTGGTCTCAACCAAAACTGTCCATCCTGGATGGCGGTAAACGCATAGGGTTCAAAAATAATATCCTTCACCGTTTTCGGGAATTGATTTGACTGCAGGCGATTCATCACGACCGCTGCAACCGCCACCTGCCCGACATAAGGTTCGCCTCTTGCTTCTGAATAAACCAGTTTCGCGAGCATATCCATCTCGTGCCGAGAGACGGAAAATCGTTTCAATTGTTTCCATGTGCGGGGACCGGCTACCCCGTCGGGAGCAACCCCGTATTGTCTCTGAAATCGCTTGACGGCACGGTAGGTGTTTGTACCGAATTTGCCGTCCAGTTTATCCTGATAATAACCAAGAACCTGTAGACGATATTGCAAGTCCCATACATCGCCGTTGGCGCTCCCCATCTTCAGAACAGGAGCCGCAAACGTTTTGTCGGGCAGGAGGAGCATCACGGTCAGGACGGTGAGTATCAATGTACTCCAGCGTTTCAGCTTCATGTTATCCCCTCCCTGCCCAACATTCTATAAGAGCATGTCAGGAGGTTCAACCCAAGGATTCTGGCATCGATGGTAAAACATGCAGCGCTTTCAACCTTTTGGACGAAATACCAGTGAAGCCAGAAAGCCGAATACGATAGCCGCAGATACCCCGGCGCTCGTCACCTCAAAGATGCCGGTCACGATTCCCACCAATCCGTGCTGTTCAGCCTCCGCCATTGCCCCGTGAACCAGTGCGTTGCCAAAACTGGTGATGGGAACGGTTGCCCCTGCACCGGCAAACTCGATCAACGGGTCGTAGAGGCCGACTCCGTCAAGGATTGCGCCAGAGACAACGAGCGCCGACATCGTATGGGCGGGTGTTAGCTTTACCACATCCATCAAAAATTGACCGATTAAACAGATGGTGCCGCCAACGAGAAATGCCCAGAAAAAAATCATGCGCCCATCCCTCCTTGCTCCGCTTCGATCGCGACGGCGTGAGCAATGCACGGGATGCTTTCTCCCTGTTGATAGGAGATGGGTGACAGCAGCGCGCCAGTGGCGATGATGAGTATGCGCTTCCACTCGCCCTCTCTCATTCTGCGGAGCAGATGTCCGTACGCCACAGTGGCCACGCACCCGCAACCGCTTCCGCCCGACCAGACATCCGGGTTGTCGCCGTAGATCAGCATCCCGCAGTCCAAATAGCGCTCGAGTGGAACAAAGACGTTGTGCTTGGGGAGCAGTTCGCACAGGATGGAGTGTCCGACGCGGCCGAGGTCGCCAGTCACCACGAGATCATAGTGATTGTGCGGCAGCTGCATATCGCGAAAATGCGATTCTATCGTGGAAAGGGCGGCTGGAGCCATCGCCGCTCCCATGTTAAAGGGATCTGACAAACCCATGTCCACGATCCTGCCGATGGTCGCCGCCGTCACACGCAGACCGGACCCTTTGCTGCCCACAACAGCAGCCCCCGCACCCGTCACTGTCCATTGAGCGGTCGGTGGTTTTTGGGAACCGTATTCGGTGGGATACCGGTACTGCTTTTCCGCCGATGCGTTGTGGCTGCAGGTAGCCGCCACGACGTAGTCAGCAGATTGGCTGTCGACGATCAGCGAGCCCAGAGCCAGGCTCTCCATCGCCGTCGAACATGCGCCAAATACCCCCAGAAAAGGAATGGCCAGCGTGCGGGCAGAAAAACTGGCGGAAATAATCTGGTTCATCAAGTCGCCGGCGAGCAGGAAATGTATGTCTTCCTTCTGCAATCCTGCCTTGGCCACAGCCTTGTCGCACGCCTCTTCCAGCAGCACTTTTTCCGCCTTTTCCCAGCTGTCCTGCCCCAGCATCAAGTCGCCGTGCAGGATATCAAAGTCCTCCGCCAGCGGTCCTTTCGCTTCAAACGGTCCCCCGATTGCAGCGGAAGCGACAATGACAGGTTTACTCGGAAACACCCACGTCTGGTGACCTTGGCGCATTGGAATCTATCCTCCCATCTTGATCAGCGTTTTGATCAACCCGATGACAAACGCCGACACGACCCCAAACACGATCACGGAGCCCGCCAGTTTAAACATGTTGCCGCCCACGCCCAGCACAAATCCCTCACTGCGGTGCTCAAGCGCCGCCGATGCAATCGAGTTGGCAAAGCCTGTTACAGGAACGGCCGTTCCCGCTCCTGCCCATTGCGCAATCCGGTCGTACACGCCCAAGCTGGTCAGAATTACCGAACAAAAGATCAGTACGGCTACCGTGGGATTTCCGGCCGTCTTTTCCGTAAAATCAAACACACGGATAAAAAGTTCCATCAAAGCCTGTCCAATGACACAAATAAATCCGCCTACCAAAAAAGCGCGCGAGAAATTGCGCAAAAGGGGACGGGGCGGCTCGTGGCGCTTCGCCAACTGCTGGTATTCCTGCTGCACGAGGGTAAGCTTTTTCTTCTGTTGGTCCGCCAAGTCGTTCCAACCTCCTATCTAACGCGTCAATAGCGGGGCAACTTGCTCCATAACGCGCTTCAGTTTCTCAGAATCGGCCTGATACGTCTCCTTCATTCGTTTGCTCTTTGTCGAAAGCGCAAACAGCTCCAGGTCGGCCTGACATTTTTTCAAGGTCGCGTAGGTGAGTGGAAATTCCTGTGGCTGTGCCACCTGTATCTTGTCGTCATACAGGTCAAGGTAGAGCTGACCACCCTTGTCCACCTGACCGAGAAAGACATTTTCCAACGCTACTCCGGCCTTCTCCAGTTCGGCCCGCATCCAGTTCCGGTTTAACCCCAGATTAGCCAGCGATTCATCCATGATGTTTCCATCGATGATCACCGTTTGCGGCTCTTCCGCCGGTGATACGGGAAGTCCGAGGTGCTTCGGCGTGACTGGCTGGTTCTCTGCCTTAAGCAGGACGCTTATTTCCCCGCTGGGTTCCATCAAAGCGAATTCCACATCGGCAACCTTAAAGGCATTTTTTATGCGCAGGTGCTCCATCAAGTCTTCTGCCGACAGCCGCTCTTGTTTCAGGTTGTCTTCAAGGATTTTGCCATCTTTGATGAGGATGGTCGCCTTTCCCTCAACAAAATCACGAATGACCTTGCTTTTTAGAGACAGCCACTCCATCAGCACGGGAAACAAGGCAAAAATCGAAAGCGCAATAAGGCTGTGGTAGACCGGCCCATCCGCCTCCGTAGCCATGAACGCGGCGATGGAGCCAATGGAAATGCCGACGATATATTCGATGTATGTAAGCTGGCGAATTTGCCGTTTTCCAATCAGTTTCGTCAGGAAGAACAGATAGACGAGAGCGCCCAGCGAACGCAGAGCAATATTGAGCCAGTCCGGCATGCTTCAACCTCCTTTGCCCCTTCCAAAGAAGGGGGAGAGAGTACTCCCTCCCAATGTGGTTACATCCTTAAAACCCTTTGTATTGAGGCTCTTCGTTTTCCAGTTCGGTCACGCGCTGTTCCAGATTATTCACGATCGCTTGGGTTTGTTGGGCAGCTTGTGTGTACACCTGCTTGGCCTGCTTGTTCTGGGTGCTGAGCGCAAAGGTTTCCAGGTTTGCCTGTGCTCCCTTCAAACTGGCCAGCGTTTTCTTTACGTCGGATGCTACGGTCATTTTTCACTCACCTCCTGACAGCTATAGAATCAGCAATCTGCAACATTTTATACCCGTAACAAAATGATGCCGTGTCCAGTGCTTCTGCGTTTTTTAGCGGTTGTGGGCATACTGTAAACGGTTAGGAGGTGAAGCACATGGGGAGTAACGAAGCAAGGAAAACAATGCGATTTTGGATCTTTTCAGGCATAGTCGCCATTGCCGCTTCCCAGATCCCACTATTCATGAAGAAAAAGCAGCAGCCAGGCCGTAATCAAACAGAACGTGAACAACGAAAGAAAAGACCGTTGTGGAAGACGTTTCTGTTTGGAGCTGCTATTCCTTGGGATGATCCTTTGGTTGTTCGATTTTTTTATGTAATCCATCATGCAGGACATGATCTCCAGCCGGAAAGGGTCCCGACCGGGACCCTTTCCACATTCACGTATAGGTTTTGGTACGAGAATTACGCACGACCAGCCAGTTGTTGTTCGGCGAAGCTCACCAGGCGTTTGGTGATCTCTCCTCCAACAGAACCGTTTTGACGAGAAGTGGTGTCTGGTCCCAATTGCACTCCAAATTCAGCAGCAATCTCGTACTTCAGTTGGTCGAGAGCCTGATTCGCCTGAGGAACCAGCAGATTGTTGCTAGATCGGTTGTATGCAGCCATTGTGTTTCACCTCCTCGTTGTTTGTAAGTTTACTATGTGTCAAGAAGAGTGTGTTCATTCATGGATAACCGGCTGATCATGGCTGCCAATTTATAGCTGCAAGAGGTATTCGGCCGCCCGCTCTGCAGAGTCCGGACGTCTCACCTCTTCCATGCGGGAGATGATCTCCCGCCACGTCGAACTCCGCTTCTTCCACTCTCGCACGATTTCCGTAATCTCTTGCGGGTCGTTCGCCAATGTTGCTACCTGATGATCCTTAAGAAACCTCGTATTCCAGTGCTCCTGTCCTGGCAGCGGCTGATAGAGAATCAGCGGTGTTTTCATCGCCAGTGCCTCTGCACAGCTGATTCCGCCAGGTTTCGTCACGTAGGCGTCCGCAGCGCCGATCCATTCCCACATGGCAGATTCATAGCCCTTGACGAGAATATGGTGGCGGTGGATACTGCACGATGACATTGTGTCAAGCTGTGCTTTCAACTGTTGATTCCGCCCGGTTATTACCACGATCTGAAGCGGATCCGCTGCAGCCATCAAAGACTGCAGCACCCAATCCATTCGCCCGTAGCCTCCTTCTCCTCCGCACAGCAGGACGGTAAACAGCTCAGGCCGCAGCCCCAATCGCCGCTTCCACTCTTCCTTGTTCGTACGGACCGCCTCGTCAAATGTCCGGCGCACAGGGATTCCAAAGACGGCGACTTTCCCCCGCTGGACACTGTGCTGCTGCTCAAGCTGTTCTGCCACCCGTTCATGAGCGACAACATAGCCGTCAATCTGAGGATGAATCCAGAACCGATTGACATAGTAGTCAGTGGGAATACTGACGAGGCGAAATGGTTTGCGCACCAAGCGTTTCGCCTCTGCCAAAGCGGATAGACAGTAGGCGTGCGTCGCCACGACGACGTCGGGCTCATCCTTTTCCAGTACCCTCTCAATCAAACGTCTGGACAACCACTTGCCCAACGGTTTTTTCAACATGTCGCCAAACAGCCGCTCCCGGTCGTAAACCCGCTGCCAAAGCCCAGGACAGTAGTGAAGGCTGTTCAAATAGAAAAGGCGGGACAGCTCCCGCAGCGACGGACTCGTCTGTTCCAGTCCGCCAACAATCCGCACGACGGAATCTGCCGAGCGTGTTTCCACCGCTTCCCGCAAGGCAACAGCTGCCATGCGATGGCCGCTTCCCGCCCATTCTTCCGTAACAATCAGGATTCGTTTGCTCATGAATCAGTGCCACCAGCCGGTTCGAGCTCGTTGGACAGATATCGGCGGAATAACTCTTCCTTGGACATATATACCCGCTTTAGCGGCATTATCTGATCCCATCGCTGAACGCGATCCTTTCCCTCCGGATGAATCAGGCGAACCATCAGACGCAGATACCAACGCTTGTAATGAAAAAACCAGCTCATCGGAACGTCTGAAATGGAAAAGCCGAGCGGCTCCACACCCTTGTGAAGCATGGTTGTCCCGACGATTCCCTTGATCTGATCCACTTCCTCCATGGTGGAAAGATAAGCGGCCAGCTGGGGTAGCGATTTAAGAATGTGCCGCCGCAGCAGAAGTACGACGCGCAGATCGTCTGTGACTCCTTGACAGAGTGTGGCGAAGTAGTAATTGTGAATATGCAGTTTTAGGATCAGATCACCCGTTTGTATGATTCGATTGTCGGCAGTGACGAGGGGTTCACCGCGATAGCGCAGAAGAACGATGCGAAAAATGTTATTTCCTTTCTCGATGTAGCGAAGCCTTGTACACCGCTGATAGATCGTGTCCCAGGCTCCCCATAGTCTCAAGATGCCTGTGTTCATCTGCAATCGGATCCTTTCTTACATAGCTCTTTGCAGTTAGTATTTCCAAGAAAAAAGAAAAAGCTACAGGAAAGAAAATTCCGGCAGCAAATCATTGCATACGTTTGTATCGGGTTTGTCCCAACACCATTACCGTCACAGCGACAAGTCCAGGCAGCCAGCCGTGATTGAACAGGATGGGATTGACGACCTTCCAGACGTACGGGTCTTCCAGACACATATCGGCCGCCGTATAGGCAAGCACACCGGAACCGACGGAAACGAGCGCAGGAAAACGATTCATGAGCCTTGCCAGCCACGCACTGCCCCACATCAGCAAGGGAATGCTGAAACCGAGACCAAGGAGGATCAGCATCAAGTCTCCATGCGCTGCTCCTCCGACTGCCAGCACATTGTCCAAACTCATGATAAAATCTGCCAGAATAATCGTTTTCACCGCTTGCGTCACATTGCGGCTATATGCCACGTCTGCCGTCTCTTCTTCCCCGGCAGCCATCAGTTTAAACGCGATCCATAATAGAAGTCCCCCACCGATCGCTTTCATCAGCGGGATATCCAGCATCCACGTCGTCATGCCTGTCAAAGTAACCCGAAGAACGATGGCTCCAATGGTTCCGTACAAGACCGCACGACGCTGCGCTCTCGGCGGCAACCCCCGGCACGCCATTCCGATCACGACGGCGTTATCACTGCTCAGCACCAGATCAATCAGCATAATCTGTACAAATCCCAGCCAAAATTGCTCGTCCATTGCCGCCTCCCAGCATTGTCCCCTTCTGTTTAACTCTATGCGGGTGTTGTTGTTCTCATGATTCCGCGGATGGACTAACAGGACCAATGTGCCCCACCTGCTTTTTGCAATTACCAAAAAAAAACATTTTATAATGAAGATAGGAGATTCTTACCTTGTTTTTGCTGGCAAGCTTCCGTACGATTAAAGATGGGGTGGATATAGAATGGTGGAAACAGTATCACTTGACCTTCATCTTGTTTCACAAAAAATTCTTACATTAACTCCTACCATAACGACCTTATGGTTGCAGGAAATCGTTCAACACATGGACATGCCGTTGGCGATTCCGCGCGACTTTGCCGAAAAGCGAACCATGCTTTTGGCCCGTTATTTGATCGAAAACGTGGATCAAGACATGCAGGCTTGGTCTTTGGATATGGGGGAGTGGCTGCGTTCGCAGGAATATCCCTTCTCTGCAATTTTGCGCACCTATCAACTGTACCGAAACGTATTTTGGCGAGTCGTTCGACCGGAATTGCAGGAATGGTCCATAGCGGCAGAAGATATGTTATTCCTTGAATCCCAGTTGGGGAAAGCCATGGACGAAAGCGTCTTTTGGGCGGTATACCATTTTGAGCAGATGATCAACAAGGAATTGGTCCAAAAAGAAGAAACCATCTCCTTCCTGCACAACGACAAGCTGACCATGCTTGGCAAAATTGCCGCCAATATGGCTCACGAGCTCCGAAATCCCCTGTGCGCCATCGAAGGCTTCCTGAAGCTGATCTCCGAATCAACCAAGGGACAAGACAAGCTGCAATCCTACATTCAGGTAGTAATGCACGAGTTTGAAAATCTCCATCGTCAAATTACTGGCTTTTTAAGCTTTTCAAAAAAGCCGATCCTGGATGAGATTTTCAAAACCGTTCAAATCGAACAAGTGCTCAACGATGTCGAACTGTTGATCACACCGCGGTTTGTCGGGGAAAACATCCGTTTTGAAAAGCGCGTAAACCCATGTACCTTGAACTGTTATGAGGAAGGATTAAAGCAGGTGCTGGTCAATTTGTTGACCAATGCCATTGACGCTGTTCAATCTCGGGCCGAAAAGCACATTCGCATCGAAGCGTTCTGCGATCATCATCATCTTCACTTGATTGTAGAAAACAACGGCGATATGATCCCGCCGGATATTGTGGAGAATTTGTTCCAGCCTTTCTTCACCACGAAGCAAAACGGCACCGGCATCGGACTTTCCATATGCAAAAACATCATTGAAAAACACAATGGGACCATTCGCTGCGAATCAACTGAGGAGTCCACCCGATTTATCGTTTCGCTGCCACACGAATGATAAAAAAAGCTTCGATTGAAGCCCTCTCGAAGAAGCTGGTTCTTCGTTAGAGGAAACTTTTTATGCGTTCCGGAA